>NZ_JAPFCD010000003.1:0-200356 GCF_026153155.1 Photorhabdus aballayi
AACTATCTGGCGTTCAACCGGATACATCTATTATTAGATATAAACAAACTTGGGGGTTATTAAAATCAAGAAGCAATGATATAGAGTTTGCGTTAAAAAAACAGAATGTTATGGTTCAGTCTTCACAAGGCTTGAGTTTATCAGGATTATGCTATTTTTATCTTTCCGATTTAAAATCAGCCGCAAAGTTAGTATTAACTGAAAAGAAAACATATTTGGCACTTATTCCTAACGAAGATGTTTATGAAAAGTTAGATATAACGCAGATTCAACATGTTTCAGATTGGGCCAGTTTTATTTGGCAACATGGTGGTATCGTTTTAATGATATTAGGTACGTTTGATGATCCTGGCTGTGAAATTATTGCACTGGGAAAACATGAAACTATTTCTTCTCTAACAAAAAATCACTGTGGACAATAATCACTTAAGCGTTGACCAGAATCGCTCAAGGAGTGAAGAACTGGTCAATTGTCAGGGAGATAGCAGTTGTCGTGCGACTGTCAGGGATAAATATCGGCTCAGGAACGAATAACAACTTGCTCAGGGGCTGACCAGTGCGTTGCGGTTGCCAAAGAGCTGCGGGCATTACAGGGTGATTACAGTGCCCGGATGAACGAAATCTATTCCGGGCTTAATCCCTTGATCTGATGTTCTACCCGGTAAAGTGATTGGATAAAACTCAGCGCAATATCGGCTTCCCCGTTTTGTGTTTCCCCTGCGCTTGTTTCGCTTCCACAAATTTACGGTGGGCATGGGCTATACAACCTACGAGTTGGGCTTCCGTTTCTCATATCTCTGATAACCATCCACATGCAGCCAGCCTGTAAACCCGGCAAGATACGCAACCATTTTTGTTGTAAAAGAGAAATAACGTGACGGTGGTGATAAAACCGGGTGGTAGAAATATCGGTTTGTTGGCAAAACTGCCGTATCGTCAGTGCGGATATTTTCTGCTATTAAAAGTTCTCGTCATTCGGGTTTCTATCATAATCGGGGCAAGTGAAGTCATTGTAATGAAGGGCTCGATCCTAGTGCCGGACGGATACGTTATTTGATGCATAGATGGAACACTCACGACATCATAACGTTCAGGTATTAATGTTGAATATGTCGGGGGGACTAATAACTAATTGTCTCAAAAAGAGAACAAACTGCCATTCAATATTTCCCGCTCAGAAATAGATATGTTAGCGACGGTTTAATCAAAATTCAGAAGTTAACCAGCAAAAAAATAACTTAATTGATAAGTAAAACGCATCGCGTTAGCGATCTGGCTGTTTTACTTGTCGTGATGTTGTTTTAGGCAAAATCTATCGAATAGATAATAAGGAATAGATGAAATGAAAAAACAAATTTTGAAGACCTGTGCGATAGCGGCACTGTGTCTGGGGGGGATGTCGCAGGCTATGGCGGAGGAAGTGAGTGCCGGTACTCTGGCGATAAGCTCTTCAGTGACTGCGGAGACTTGTAAGTTTGCAGCAATAGAACCTGTTAGTCTCACCGCTTTGGTGTCTGATTTTACTGGGAAGGCAGAGGGAGCAATCTTAGCTAACACGCAAAAATTCGTCACGATTAAAACGGAGAAATGCCCTCTGTGGAGTTCCGCGAAAAGCGCTAAATTGACGATTTCTGGCGCCGCAGCAGGACCAGGCGCCGCTTACTTTCAGCTTGTTAACACCACGGGTAATACTGCAATTGCCGACCATGCGGTTGGCCTGACGATAAATGATAAGCCCGTGGCACGAGGCGCTGCAATTAACCTAAAAGATCCCCAATACAGTCCCGGAGTAGCCGGTGATAATGCCATCACGCTTAAGGTGGGGTTGGTTAAGATTGGTACGGCGTCGGTGGTACAAGCAGCTGACTCCAAAGCGAACCTGACCGTGAAAGTCGCGTATGACTAATTCAACGCCGTCAGGCGTTAGAAACATATAGCCGTGGAATTGGACAGGGAGGCCCAATTCTTACTTTACGTAATACCAAATCAGACAATTTTCAGGTGTGTCAGTGAAAAGATTGATTACAGCAATGATAGTGACTGCTCTGTTAGGCTGCCCGGTCATTTCCGCGCAGGCGGAAGGCGTGGGGATCAATACTACCCGCATTATCTATCCAGCGGATAGCCGCGCGACAACCGTCTCAGTGAGCAATACCAGTAAAGAGGCTGTCTATTTGATACAGGCGACAGTCAGTTCTACTTCTGAAGGAGATAAAACCGCGCCATTTCTGGTGACGCCGCCCTTGTTTCGTATGGAACCAGATAGCCAGAATCAGGTGCGTATCATCAAAACTGGCCCGTCGCTGCCTACCGACCGGGAATCCCTGTTCTGGTTTACGGCGAAGGCCATTCCGTTAAGCTCTGAATCCGATAATCGCTCCCAGAAGAATGTCGCCGGCGGAATACAGTTTGCTATAGCTAACACAATTAAGTTGATGTATCGCCCGTCAGGGCTGTCGGTTTCGCCGGAGCAGGGATTTGGTTCGCTGCGTTTCAAACCGACTGCCGCGGGAATAACGGTTACCAATCCGTCACCCTATTACATCACCTTAACCTCCCTAAAAGTGGGTGGACAGGAGGTGATGACGCAGCAGGAAGCGAACATGGTCTCCCCATTTTCTGACCTCTCTTTACTACTCAAAGGAGGGCATTATCCAGCCAAAGTAAGTTGGACGGTGATTAATGACCTCGGCGGAGAATCCACCTATCAAGGGGAGATACTGTAGTGCGAAAACTGCGGCCCCTTATCAGACAGACAACCCTGGCTGGCCTGCTCTGTATCGCTCCTTTGCCCGGAAGCGCGAGTCCCAACACGGCAGAACTGACGTTGACGTTGACGCTGGAGCAGCCAACCTGTGAGCTCAATATGCAAACATCATCCCCGGTGGTGTTTTCATCTGTACCGCTCTCCGAGGTGCAGTACAGTACGAAACGTATTGCGGCGGCGGGCAGCAAACCCATTACGCTGGCGTTGTCAGGCTGTGCGGGGGCAGCCAGAGCCGGCCGTATTCCGGCCATTAAAATAGCCGGCGCCGCGTCAGAAGATCACCCGACGTTATTTCGGGATAAAGCCTCCACTGTAGCGGGCAATGTGGGATTTGGCCTGCGCTATCAACTGCCGGGAGGTGGGTTGGGGAGCTACCTGAAAAATGGCGATTATGTGGATTTGGCGCTATCGGGTAACGCCGCCAAAGACAGTCAAATCACCTTCCTGATGGATATGCGGCATGAATCCGGCGCGGTTGTGCCGACCCCCGGTGAACTGACCGCGCACATTCAATTTCAATTTGACTATCACTGAGTGCAGATCAGGTTTCAGGAGGCATTGTGGAAGCAGGTCGGATACGTCCAGCGTGGTACCGGTTGGCGCCATTGTTGTTCTGGCTAGGGTTAGGGATGACCGGCATAGAATCCTGTCAAGCCGCCGGTATCAGTCTGAATAAAACCCGGGTGATTTTTACCCAAGGGGAACGGGCGCAAACGCTGACGGTGATCAATACCACATCTCAGGCGTGGCTGGTGCAAGTAAGGATAACTGAGGATCAGGAGAAAAACCCTTCCGCATTTTTGATGACGCCGCCGTTGTTCAGGCTGGAGGCCCACAGTCAGAACAGCTTGCGTATTTTGCCAACGTTTAATCAACCTCCCTTTCCAGTGGATCGGGAATCGCTCGGGTATATACAGATGAACGCCATCCCTGCAACTCAGCGGGTGACGGAGGAGCCTGTTCGAGAGCAGGCGTCAATGAGTGTGGGAATGCGGATCAAGTTTTTCTGGCGACCGCATGGCTTGCCGGTGTTGCCAGATGAGGCGTATGGACAGCTTAGCTTCCAGTCGCAACATGATGGCATTAAGGCGTGCAATCCTACCCCGTATTTCCTGTCGTTGGACAGTCTCGCGCTGGATGGACAGGCGCTCGATCTAAATCGTTATCCCTCAATGATAGCGCCGCAGGATTGTGTGACCTATGCCGGGCAGGAGGGAAAAAGCTCGGTGAGCTGGTCGATGATTAATGATTACGGCGGAGCTTCAAACTTATTTACCGTCAGGGCGGCGCGTTAAATCCGCCATTGTTTTCTATGTAGGTGGGAAATTATGTAAGTGGGAAATTGTGGAGGCGGAAGAATGAAAAGAGTCAATAACAAGCATGGGCGAACACACTGGGGGTTAATGCTTTATTCCCTCGGTTTTGTCCTACTGCTAGGGAATATATTCAAGGCGCAGGCGGTTGATAATCGAGGGTTATCGTTCTCCCCGATGCAGTTGTCTTATGTGGCTAAAGATAGCCCGGGCGGCGTGACGCTCAGTATGACGAATCACACGGCGCAGAGCTATCTGGTACAGGGATTTGTCAGCCCGATGGACCCGGATACCGGTCGTTTTGACACCCAAACCGGGCAAATTGCCCCTTTTATCGTCCTGCCGCCGTTAAAACGGGTCGAGGCTGGCGAGAAGTTTTCGTTCCGTATTCGCCAGCTTGGCGGGCAGTTACCACAGGACCGGGAATCGGCCTTTGTGGTCTCGCTGCGAGCTATTCCGGGAGTCGCCGTACCGGATACCGCAGAGGTGCCGACATTAAGCCGCCAAATAGGTAAAGCATCGCAAGTGCAGGTTGCCTTACAGATGAATATCCGGCTTTTTTATCGTCCTCAAGGAGTACCTGATCGGGATAACGCCACGGTGGCTAAACAGGTGAAATTTTCCATTCATGGGATGCAATTGCGGGTGGAAAATCCCACTCCCTATTTTTTGACCTTTTCTGCCTTGAAAGTCGGCAGCCAACAGGCAGATGACCGTATCCGTCAGGCAATGGTGCCTCCAAAAGGCATGCAAACCCGGTTGTTTCAAACCCGGTTGTTTCAAACCCAGTTGTTTCAAACCCAGTTGTTTCAAACCCATTCGTTTACCGCCGGGATACTGGGGCCACTGGTCTGGCGTTTTCCCGGCGACAATCAGGATCGCCATGTTCCGTTATAACCCGTCCTCATCTGCGAGCAATGACCGGCAAAGGGGCCTCAAGATCAACAGCATAGGCTTAAGTTAGAAGCAGAGATGAGCTATGACAATAAACATTTTATTTTCGCCTGCGTTGTGGGCGGATAGCCAACGTGCGCCCGGTCAGCCGGGCAGTTTCCGGTTCCGTCCTGTATACCTATGTCTGCTATGCTCACTGACGGCGACAACCTTGTCCGTCTCTGCGCGGGAATACTTTAATCCCGCTTTCCTGATGGGGGCGACGGGGGAGCAGGAGCATATCGATCTCTCGGCGTATGAAAATGCAGGGTATATCGCACCGGGACGCTATCTGGTGGATGTCTATATGAACCAGAATAAGGTGGATAACCGCGAGATTGAATTTAGATTGGTCAACAGCCATCTGCAACCGGTATTAACGGTTGCACAGCTTGAAGAGTATGGGGTCAATATTCGCGGGTTACCGGCTTTTCAGGGAGAAGCGAGCGACAATGCCATCACGGATCTGACGAAACAGATCCCACACGCCCGTGCGATATTGGATTTTGCCCGTTTGCGTCTGGACCTCAGGGTTCCTCAGGCGGCTATGCAGCCCCACCATTCTGAGATGGTCGATCCGTCACTGTGGGATAACGGTATCCCGGCCTTTTTGATGAACTACACTATCAACGGTTCGGAAGGGCGTTACGACGGTCAGGAAACTGGCGGCGGATCACGCTCCCGCAATCTGTTTGCCTCCTTTCGTAATGGATTGAATCTAGGGCCGTGGCGTCTGCGCAGCACGCAAACTTACAGTTACAATCGCCAGCGCAATGAGCGGCCCGCCGGTTTTTCCCCTTCTACGCAGACCCAATGGCAGGTGAGTAATACCTATTTGCAACGTAATGTGCAGTCGCTGCGCAGTGAATTCACGGTGGGTGAAACCTATACCGGTGGGGATATTTTTGACAGCATCCCGTTGCGTGGCATGAAACTGGCTTCCGAGGAGGCCATGTTGCCTGACAGCCAGCGCGGTTTTGCCCCGGAGATAACCGGTGTAGCGAACTCTAATGCACAGGTGACCGTCTCCCAGAATGGTTATACCGTGTATCAAACCACGGTAGCGCCGGGGCCATTTCGTTTCACCGACCTGTACACCACCGGGGATTCTGGCGACCTGACGGTCACGATCAAAGAGGAAGATGGCAGTACCCGGGTTTCCACCCTCGCTTCTTCGTCTGTTCCAATGATGCAGCGTCCCGGCGGCATTAAATATGAATTGACGGCCGGTCAATATCACGGCGGCAACCTCACCGATGGCAGCCGTTTCCCGGTATTTGCGCTGGGCACTTTGGTCTATGGTTTGCCGCACAATATCACCCTGTACGGCGGGGGATTGGTCGCTGGCAACTACCAGTCGGGGGTATTAGGCTCGGGCGTATCACTGGGGGCATTAGGCGCATTGTCTGCGGATGTGACATTTGCTCGTGCCCAATTGCAAGGAATTAAAGGGCAGGAAAATAATCGGCAACAGGGCCAAGCTTATCGGGTGAAATACGCTAAGAACTTGATCAGTACCGGCACCGGTATTGATCTGGCCGCCTATCGTTATTCCACTCAGCATTACTACAGTTTCAGTGATGTTAACAGTATGGGGTACAGCCTGAATGAATATCAGGCGCCGTGGGCGCTTGACCGACGTCAAAGCACTTGGCAGGTGAGCGTGAATCAAACGTTAGGACGTTGGGGCAGTCTCTATGCCTCCGGGACGCGCAACGATTACTGGAATGGCCGTACCGACAACAATCTGAATCTGGGTTATAACGCGATGCTGATGGGGATCAGTTATAACCTGAGTTATAACATTTATCGTATGGAAGGGGCTGGTAACTGGTCGGAGAATCGCCAAGTGTCATTCAATATGCAGGTCCCGCTCAGTTTGTTTGGATCATCGTCTGCGCTACGAGGCGTTTACTCCCGCTATACGGTCTCGCGCGACTCGCAGGGTAACACCACTCAGCAGACTGGTATCAGCGGCATGTTATGGGATAACCGTTTGAATTATAACCTCCAGCAAGGTTGGGGGAGCAACGGCCAGCAAAACAGCCGGGCGTTATCTTTGAGTTACCAAGGCAGTCAGGGGAACGTTAATCTGGGCTACAATGACAGCGCAAATAGCTATCATTTCACTTACGGGGCTTCCGGGGCCCTCCTAATCCATCCTTACGGTATGACGCTATCACGTTCATTGGGTGATGAAGCGGTGTTGGTCCGTGCGCCCGGAGCGAAAGGGGTGACGGTCGGTGACGGCAACGTGCAGACAGACTGGCGTGGTTACGCCGTACTGCCGGGCGGATCGGTCTACCAAAAAAACACGATTAATCTGGACCCGTCCACTCTGCCGGAAGGTGTGGATATTGACCAGACCAGTAAGAACGTTTATCCGACCAGAGGAGCAGTGACGCTGGCAAACTATCAGGTTCGCTCAGGCAGCCAGTTACTGCTGACTTTGACACATAATGGCAAACCTGTGCCTTTTGGCGCTACCGCGATACTGGAAGAGAATACCGCTCAGGCTGGTAGCGGCATTGTGGGCGATAACGGCCGGGTTTATCTAAGCGGTATGCCCCCCTCCGGTCGCGTGAAAGTCAAATGGGGAAACGGGGCAACGCAACAATGTACCATCCATTATCAGGTACCGTCCGAGACCTTTGGACAACTGGTGCAGGCAGATGCTGCGTGTCTGTAAGCGATTTGAACAGATGAGTAGTTTGGAGAGAAGAAGAATGTTAAACACTGAACGTTTATGGAGCGGTAATGCAGAAAATCCTGTCTCAATCCTTATGGGTTTGGGGGTAGCATTGCTCTTTTTATTGTTGACCACTTTGCCACTCCAGGCGGCAGAGAGTTATCAAGACTGTGAGATTGAACTGGTGCAGATGGTTCGCAATGTTACCGGTTATGCAATGGCGCCAAACAACAAAGATAAGCGTGATTACTCACGTGATGAGATAGTCGGTTATACCACCAGTGGCCCTCTTGATTGGTCGACAACCTGTCGTGTTCCTGAGGGAACACAGTTTATGGCCTACACGGTCGAGTCTGGAATGAGTCTATTAATCTCTTCGTCGTCACCGAGTCGCGTCCGGGTAGGACGAGCTGGCGACTTTATGATTGATATCGGGCAATCTTCACTCTCTTGCCAGACACACGGTTTATCCGGTACGTATCGCTCAGCCAGTCTGGCTGGGGGGAATGCCGGCGTTAACATTCCCTGTATTCCCGATGCCAACGGTCTGGTTGATGTCAGTGTCCGCACTGTGACAGGGGCAATTTACCCGGACAGTGACGGCAATTTCAATGCGAAGGCAGGAGGCAGTCCCCTGTCAGTGGGCGCGATCGGCTGGACTCCAGCGGTTATGTCGGGTTCTAACGGCATGCTGAAACCACTGTGGACCACGGTTATCCTCTCGCCGGTCAAAAAGCCATCCGCCTGTGCGGTTGTCCTGACACCCTCATCGGTGGATTGGGGAACGGTGAAAAGAATCGGTAAACAGGTGGGAGGCCCACTGGCGTCGGCCAGACAAATAGGGATAAGCAGCACATGCTCCGGTGATGATGAGGTATTTCAACATTCACGTCTGCTCTACCGGATCGATGGGCCGTCTGTCCCGGGGAAACCGAATGCGCTGGCTTCGTCAATAGAGGAAGTTGCCTTTGTGTTCTCCGATTCTGCTAATAAACCTTTATCACTGAATACCGGGCACCGAGGCGCAGGGGAAAACGCGAGATACGTTAAATTCGGGGAAGATAGTTATACCGCCTCAACACAACTGTCTGTGGCGCCGATTCTGTTGAAGACTGACGGCTCCGGGGGACAGGCCAGGGCGGTTGCGATTATTTCCGTGTGGTCGGATGTTAACTTTGTCGAGCCCTCTGCTTAGAACGCTGTTTTTTGTTTCACAGAAGCACCGATTTTAAGCACAGGTGCTTCTGTGTTTGTTAGAACGTTAATTAGATGCCGTATTTGTTATACTGTATTTAACCCCGCATTTCTGTTATCTCTATTTCTTTATCGAAACGTAAATGTTCATCAGCCGCCATCGGGATTAACCAACGTAAGTTATAGATCACATTATCGGGTAATGAATTTGTTTCATAGATATTGACGATCTCTTTTTCAATAGAATTGACAGAATAGACGCGATCATCATACATATAGAGAAAATTCACCTGATAAACGTCAGGGCGAGTTAAGACAGTAAATAATCGCCACTCTTCAGGACGTGTTTCAATGCCGGCTTCTTCCGCAAATTCTCTTGCCATTGCTTGTTGAGGGCTTTCACCAGCTTCTATTTTTCCACCGATCCCATTGAGTTTCCCTTTTTGCCAACTGGGTTGTAATTTTGAAATCAGGGAGACATGTTTTTTATCTTTAGAAAACATAAACCCTGTTACATAGTTAATCATTATTTTCTCCACACTTTTATTTCATGACTAATGTCTGATTTCTGTCTGGCCCATAGGAAATATATTTGATTGGGACTCCAGCATATTCTTGAATAAAAGCTAAGAAGTCAATCAGCTCAATAGGCAGTTCCGTTAAATGGGTATATGATGAGTTAAGTGCTCCCCAGGACTTAAATGTCTTATAGATAGGTTTGATTTTATCGAGCTGCAATAATGCGTCATTGCAACAGACGAGCTTATCATCAATTTCATAGGCAATAGCAACTTTTATTTCGGGTAAATCAGCAAGAACATCAACATTCGTTATAGCGAGTTCTGTTACGCCATTGAGTTTCACCGCGTGTTTAATCAGGGATAAGTCTAACCAGCCACAACGTCTCGGCCTTTTTGAAACGGTGCCATACTCGTTTCCGCGTTCTCGAATGTAATCAGCCTGCTCTGTTAATAATTCTGTGGGGAATGGCCCGTTACCGACACGGATCATATAAGATTTCATCACACCGACAACATGCATTTTCTGTGCAGGTATTCCTATCATCGCAAAGCAGGTTTGCACTAATGTCTGATATGCCACAGTGTAAGGATAAGAACCAAAGCTATTATCTAAGAAAGTGGCTTGTGATGTTTCAAGTAAAACATCTTCTCCAGCATTAAGTAAATCACCGATAACTTCATTAGTGAACGTGAAATAAGGTTCTATTCTCTTGCCATATTGATGAGTTGTTTCTAACATCTCTTTAAAATCTAATGTAGTTTGTGCATTAAAGACATGGTTGATCTGTTTCTCTCTGATATCCCAAAGAAATTCTAATTTACTTCTTAATTTCTCTTTATCAAGCGTATCAATAAGCCGAATGCCATGACGATTGGCTTTGTCTTCAACACAGGCCCCGACGCCGACGCCAACCGAACCTATCTTTTGCGTACCTTTATATTTTTCTGATGCTCTATTTAACTCAGAGTGTAATGGCAATACGATATGGCATCGCGGATCGATAAATATATTAGAACCAATTTTTTCTTTTTGTATAAAATCGATCTCTTTAACCAGAACGGGAAGACTGATTAAAGCACCTTGGCAGATATATAAATTCTTTTTGTTGAGTGAGGCCGGTAATTGAGAAAATGAGCCTCTTAGATTACCGTGTTGCACACAATGACCCGCATTAGCGCCGCCATTGAATCGGGCAATGTTATTGATGTTGCCAGATAAATAGTCAACAAATTTTCCTTTACCTTCATCTCCAAATTGGAGTCCAACTACAGCAGTTAACATGGATCTATTCCTTAATTATTTATACCCGTCATCATTTCAAGTTGCCTCTTTGTTGGCTGCACTCACTCACCCCGGTCACATAGTTAGCTATGCTCCCGGGGATTCGCTCCTTTGCCGTCGCGATGCATCTTGAAATCCATTGGGTATATTTATTTCAAATAATAGTTAAATCATCACTTTTGATGATCATTTTTAAAATGAATAATTTGCTTTGAAATACTAAACTGCTCTTTTAAAA
Source organism: Photorhabdus aballayi (assembly GCF_026153155.1). Taxonomy (NCBI): domain Bacteria; kingdom Pseudomonadati; phylum Pseudomonadota; class Gammaproteobacteria; order Enterobacterales; family Morganellaceae; genus Photorhabdus; species Photorhabdus aballayi. Next base: position 10,938 of record NZ_JAPFCD010000003.1, read on the forward strand.
CTAATATGCTAAATATCTATCCGTATATCGTTATAAATTATCCCTTTTTTACCAGGTTATTTTGAATAGCCTCTTTATACCCGTTATCTTTCAAGTTGCCTCTTTGTTGGCTGCACTCACTCACCCCAGTCACATAGTTATCTATGCTCTTGGGGATTTGCTCCCTTGCCGTCGCGATGCATCTTGAAATTCATAGGGTATATTATTGTTTATAGATTAAAGAATCGGCTATTAATAGCGCTTCACTTAATGTATCAACCACGGGAACGCCGGCAGTTTCAAGACTGACACGGCTATGAGTCCCTCCAGTATAAAGAATAGCATGGGTTCCCGCTGCTAATGCGGCAATTGCGTCATCGGTGGCGTCCCCAATAACCACACTTTGCTCAGGAGCAACATTGAGTTTTTTGAGATGGTTAGCTAACTGCTCTGATTTGCCGGTTATCAATAATGGCGTATTTCTACCATCTATTTGGGTAAAGAATTTGCCAATACCATGATTATCAAGCATAGGGACCAAGTCATGATGTTCCATCAGTGAACATAATGACTGAGTTGCGCCTGTTTCATAACGGGAAGCGAGGAGCTGACTGACACCTTCCGTTAAATTGGCTTTCTGAATGCCTGGTCGATAGTGAAAATTAAATATTTTTCCGATCACTGACCATTCAGAAGATGAAGGTTCACGGCCAATCACTTGTTTATAGAAAGTTTGTACTGGAACACAATAATGTTCCCGATATTGTTCCAGTGTCAGCGGTTCAATGCCAATTTCTGCTAATGCGAAATTGGTTGCACTCAGTGAAACATGGACATCATTAAGTAATGTGCCATTCCAATCCCAAATAATATGTGCTGTTGTCATAATTAATTGACCTCCCTTTTTCCAAACCGGTTTTTGCGAGCTGAACATTCAGAACATTGATATGCCAGGGCCTTAAAGGCGTCAATTGGCTGTTCATAATTCAGCGGTGTTTGTGCTTTTAGATTTAATAAAAAGCGCAATAGCTTGGCTGCCCATGTGGAGTCTGTCAGGGTGTCATGAAGGACAGATAATAAACTGTATGAATAGGCAACCCAATCCTCCGTGGTGGTATGAACATATTTATCATCAGCGAAGGGCTGATTAATTAAACGATCCAGAACCTGATGATGCCTGAAACACCAAGGCGTCAATACATCTAAAGTTTCAGGGTTGAATACACGATCAGCATGCCCATAAACGCGGCTACGTAATAATTTTTCCCAATGCAGTTCGACGGCACGGGCCTTCGGACGTTGCCCGGTTTGGGCCATGACCAGATCGGCTGCCTGACGTAAGGTGTCGCCTGTTCCGCAATTATCATCAATAATTGTCACGGTTTGCCCAAGTGGAATATTGCGCCCCCAGAGATGATTGCTTTTGCGAGACGCATCATCGTAACGGGAAACTTTCACTAAATTGAGCTCACTATCCCATGCTGCGGCTGTGACTGCCGCCGCCGCTGATCCTCCTAACATAATGCCAACAACGGAGGAGTTGGGGCATTTGTCGATTTGGGCTGCGGCCAAAGTTAACAGATGATTATCCCCTTCAATAAACGGTCTGGGCACTTTGTGTTCCGCAGATGAAGGCAATTTCAGGTCATGGATCGAAGAGGGTGAAAAGGTGAATGCTGTGCCCATCAGCGTTGAGCTGACGACTTTTGCACACTCCTTGATCCCATCAATGAATGGCACAATATCGTCGTTAACTGTCTGTGGAGAACTTAATAAGCTATCAACAATTCTGAGCAATTTTGCCAGGCTATGATCGGCCAAGATATATTTCGATGGGGCAGTACACAGCTTATCGGTACACTCAAGTTGAGAGATATATTCTGTGTAATATTTCACCGTCATCAGTAGCTCGCGACAAGGTTTTTGTTCGTAATAGGCAACACCGCGGGAACCTACGAATGCTGGCTTCTCTGTGAGTAAACCGGGCAGCGCCATCACTTCTTTCGTTAAATAGCTTGTTTTAGGTACGCTACGCAATTCGCCCAGTAAACCAATGGAGCGGAGATCCAAAGCGGGAGATAAAGATTCAGGCATATTCAACGTCTCAATGATTGTGTTGCAGCAAGGGCATCTTCGAGAGGAACCTTACCAATATGTAGCGCTTGACCAAGAATTGCGCCTTCGACGCCGATAGTGGACAGATCGGCTAAAGCGCGGAGATCATCCAGGCTTGATACACCACCGCCGGCAATGACGGGTGATGACGTTTTCGCACAAACTTCCTGTAATAGCGTAAAGTTTGGCGAACTCATCATGCCTCCTCGCTCAACATCGGTTACGACGTAGCGTTGACAACCTTGTTTGTCAAGGCGCTCGAGGACATCCCAGAGATTGCCTTTGCTGACATTCCATCCATGCGTTGCCAGTTGATAACCTTCTGATGTGCTTTTTACATCCAGAGCAATGGCGATCTTATCGCCGTATTCTGCAATAGCTCGGGCACACCAATCTGGGTTTTCTAATGCTGCGGTCCCCAAATTAACGCGTTGGCATCCGGTTGCTAATACTTTGCGCAAGATGGTTTCATCTCTGATTCCGCCGCAGACTTGTACGTTAATGTTGACCGCAGCAAGGACATCAGCAATAAGATGGCTGTTTGAGCCACGCCCTGATGCGGCATCAAGATCAACAACATGTATCCATTTTGCCCCGGCATTTTGCCAGGCGAGCGCTACTTCGGCCGGAGTACCTAAGGGTCTGCGTAATGTTGGGCTTTCACCACGAGTTAATCGAATTGCGGAATTTGATGTCATTGCTATTCCGTCAACAATATCCACAGAGGGAAATATCTCGAATGTTTCCTTACTTATCATTGAATGCATCCTAATTAATTATTTAAAAACTAATAACTATCGTAATTAATTCAATTACAAGCTTGTAACGTAACAAATAAATATATTTTTTGCTTCTTTAAAAATAAATCAGATTAAAGAGTAATAGATTGATTTAATGGGTTCAATAACCTTTCATCGATTTATAATAGTGAAAAGAAAAAATTTCTCAATAAGATTATTAGCTCGAAATGGCAATTTGGATAACTTTGTTAAGCCAGTTAATCTTATATTTACTTAATAAGAGTTATTTTAAAGGTAGGTAAATAGCGATTCATTATAAATATATAAAAAATAATTCTGCTAATGTTGATGGGAAAATATGGTGGTTGTTTATCCAATATTTTAATCATTAAAAGTAATGTGGATCTATTTTTTTAGGTAATGGATTTAAAATATATGAATTTATCTTAAATAAATGTGTTCAATTGTTGTGTTTATTAGAATTGTTAATTTTAATTATTAGGGGAATATAATTACCTAGAGTTTAAAATAGTAACTGTAATTAATATGTAATTACATTCTATTTATTTTGCGGGAATTATATATTTATATTATATATAAATATATTTCATAGATGATTTCTATAAAATAATTTGTTGTTATCATCTATAACAACAAGTTATATTTGAAAATATAATTTCATTGGTTATTTGGTATGAATATACCTAATAGATTTCGAGTTGCAGCGCGGCGGCAAGTGAACGAATCTCCGGGAGCATAGATAACGATGTGACCGGGGTGAGTGAAAGCAGCCAACAAAGCAGCAGCTTGAAAGATGAAGGGTATATATATTTACAATGATATTGATCGTAATGTTTAGATATATGATACAAGTATCAACGCAGTCTGTTGCCAGACTGCGTTTCGTTCGATCAATAACTTTCGTTTAAATTTTGGGAAAGACTAAAATATTGCTAAGGATCTGTTTCCTCCTGTTTTGCTTTCTGACGGATTTCTCTGTACCAACGAGGATAATGTTTCTTCGCCAAATTCCGTGCTAACTGTGGTGTGTCGAAAATATTCATCAGCCATTTCATCATCTTGTCTGGCATGTTCTTCGTCTTGTTCGCTGGTACGATTTGGACCAATGCCGACATAATGGAAAATATTGGCGGCGAATGTTGCAGCGAAACCCACAGCGGCAAGCGGCTTCCAAATGTCTTTCCAGAACGTTACGGTTGGGCTGATGGTTGGATTGTCGTAAACACCGATATTAAAACCCACTTCATCACGAATATCATTCCATTCCGAACAGGTCGCCTGATAGGCTTTACAGCCAATACAGGTGGTAACGTCGATCAGTTTTGCTATTTCTTCTTGATGATCACGGATACGTGGTGCCGGGGTAAAGGAATGCGTGGCGGATCGACGAATAATATCTTGAGATTGTATTGCCATGATTCGCTCCGGTTACACCTTTTCTATGTTGACCAGAAATGCCTTGTATTCTGGTGTATGCGTGTTGGCATCACCGACGGAAGGGGTGAGCGTATTGGCAAGAAAGCCTTTTTGGGTTGCCCCCGCAAAACCCCAGTGGCAAGGAATACCAATGGTTTCAACTTGCTTGCCGTTAATGGTCAATTGTTGAATTCGCTTGGTGACAACTGCTTTGGCTTTGATAAAACCGCGTTTGGAAGACACTTTTACTTCATCCCCTTGAATAATGCCTTTTTCTGCCGCCAGCTTTTCGCCGATTTCAATAAACTGTTCGGGCTGGATGACGGCATTGAGTTGGGCGTGTTTTGTCCAGTGACGGAACAGCTCCGTGATGGAATAGGTTGTTGCAACATAAGGGAATTCGTTGGCTTTCCCCATATAAGGGGCATCGGAACTAAAGATCCGCGCCACTGGATTAGAAATAACATTTGGATGAAGCGGATTTGTGTCGATCGGTGATTCAATCGGTTCATAATGTTCAGGGAATGGCCCGTCAGCCATTTTATCGATGGAGAATAGTCGTGCTACCCCTTCTGGTTGCATGATAAACGGTCCGACGTGGGTTCCCGGTTCTGCATTGCTATAGTCAACAACGTCAAAGCCGCGCCATGTATTGCCATCCCATTTAATCAGCTCACGATTTGGGTCCCACGGTTTGCCATGTGGATCAACCGAAGCTCGGTTGTAGAGTACCCGGCGGTTTTGTGGCCATGCCCATGCCCAACCGGGCGTACAGCCCAGACCGGATGGATCAGCGTTATCACGGCGAGCCATTTGGTTGCCTTGTTCGGTCCAACAACCGCTGTAGATCCAGCAGAAGCTGGAGGTGGAACCATCATCTTTCAGTTGGGAGAAGCTGGAAAGTTGCTGACCTTTTTTCAGAATGATATTGCCGTTTTCGTCTTTAATCTCTGTTAATGCTTTACCATTGGCTTCGCGGGCAATTTCTTCCGGTGTCGGATCTTCAGGATTTTGATGATCCCACGACAGATTCATGATAGGTTCAGCGTAAGCACCGCCTTCTTCACGATAAAGTTCACGCAGTCGTAGCAGTAATTTGCCCAGAATTTTACCGTCGTGCAGCGCTTCTCCCGGTGGCTGTGCGCCAGCCCAATGCCATTGTAGCCAGCGACCTGAGTTAGTAATCGATCCATTTTCTTCGGCAAAGCAGGAGGAGGGCAGGCGAAAAACTTCAGTTTGAATATCAGCCGGATTGACATCATTCATCTCGCCGTGGTTCTGCCAGAAATTAGAAGATTCCGTGATCAACGGGTCAATCACCACCAGATATTTTAGTTTGGCTAGTGCTCTACTCGACTTATTTTTATCCGGGAATGCCGCTAATGGATTAAAACCCTGAACGATGTAGCCGTTCATTTTGCCCTGAGTCATTAACTCTGTTTGCGTCATAATATCGTAGCTTTTATCCCATTTAGGTAGCCAGTCATAACCCCAATCATTTTCTGCGGTGGCGTGTTCTCCCCAGAAACTTTTTAGCAGGCTGATAAAGAAACGCGGCGTGTTTTTCCAGTAGTTAACCTGATTGGCAACCAGCGCTTTTGGTGTTGTTTGCGCCAGATAGGTTGCCAGGCTCTCCTGTTTCTCATTTGGCAGCGGCAGATAGCCGGGCAGATTCAGTGATAATAAGCCAAGATCACTATAGCCTTGAATATTAGAGTGGCCGCGCAGTGCGTTAACCCCACCACCTGGCATGCCCACATTACCTAGCAGTAGTTGCACCATTGCAGCGGCGCGGATAATCTGAGCGCCGCCCGTGTGGTGAGTCCAACCCAGTGCGTAGAGAATAGTTGCGGTACGATGGGTTACGGCGGTAGTTGCTAATTGGGAACAAATATAGAGGAAATCCGCTTCTGATGTACCACACAAGCTGGAAACTTGTTCAGGGGTATAGCGTTCAACGTGATTTTTTAATAGGTTCCAGACGCAGCGTGGATGAGATAGCGTATCATCTCGTTTGGCATACCCCTGTTCATCGGTTTCGTAATGCCATGAGGATTTGTCATAGCTCTTGGCGGCTTGATCAAAGCCGCTGAATAAGCCATCTGCGAACTGATAATCTGCTCGAACAATCAAACAGGCATTGGTGTAAGCCTTAACATATTCAGACTGGATTTTGTTGTTGAGCATTAAATAGCGGATCATACCCAGTAAGAAGGCGGTATCTGAACCGGCACGGATCGGAGCATAAAAATCGGCCACAGCAGCACTGCGGTTGAAGCGTGGGTCAACAACGATCACTTGCGCATTGTTTTTAATTTTTGCTTCAATAACCCATTTGAAACCGACTGGGTGCGCTTCAGCGGCGTTTCCACCCATGATCAGAACAATGTTAGCGTTTTTGATATCTACCCAGTTGTTGGTCATGGCGCCTCGGCCAAATGTTGGCCCCAAGGCAGATACCGTTGGGCCGTGACAAAGGCGTGCCTGACTATCGATAGCGATCATGCCCATTGCGCGGGTAAATTTCTGATCGAGAATACCGGTTTCATTACTCGCTGCGGAGGAACAGAGCATACCCGTTGTTAGCCAGCGGTTAACGGTGACATTGTTTTCATTCTTCTCAACAAAGTTGGCGTCACGGTCATCTTTCATCAAACGGGCAATGCGTTCAATCGCTTGATCCCAACTGATACGTTGCCATTGATCAGAACCGGGAGCGCGGTACTCGGGGTATTGGAGACGGTTTTTACTGCGAATATAATCAAGCACTCCAGCCCCTTTCGGGCACAGAGAACCCCGGCTGACCGGATGATCTGGATCGCCTTCGATATGAAAAATGCTTTCTTTGACGTTTTTTGCACCATCGCCCAGGCTGTACATCAGAATGCCGCAGCCAACGGAACAATAAGTGCAGTTATTACGAATTTCACGCGAGCGCAGTAGTTTGTACTGACGAGTTTCAGCCAGCGCCACAGTTGGAGCAAATCCTAGCGCGGCGACTGTTGTTCCCGCCATACCACCCGCGCAGATCTTGAAGAAAGTTCTTCTGCTAACCTGCATCGGTCTTCTCCTTATTTTTGAATGACGACATTGCTTTACTTCTGATGCAATAACACTTTGATAAATTGTGCGCAATTGATTTCATAGCCCGGCTCGTTCGTCATTCAAAACACTCCTGGGTATCGCGGAGAACCCACTGCATTGATGAGCTGTAAACTACCTGAGGTTATTATTCAATAATAGCACCCGTCAGCTTTTGAGAATTGACTTTCTTTAAATTAACAAGAGGCGCCGATTCGGGTACCTCTTGTTGTGTGTGGGGGGGAACTGGAAGAAACTACTCTGAGGAGACTGGTTGAACAATTATTTTAATCATTCAAATATCGAGTCGTTTAGTTTGCCATTTTTTCGATTTCCAGCGCCAGATATTAGTAAGCCCACGTAGCCACTCATCGCAGAAGAAACCGATCCAAATACCTAAAATGCCCATTTCCATTTTGATCCCCAAAAAGTACCCCACCGGAATAGCAATACACCACATAAAGAACATGGCCGCATATAGTGGGAAACGCGCATCACCGGAAGCGCGCAATGCGTTCACCATAACGATATTCGCGGTACGGATTGGCTCCATAAAAACGGACAGCAGAAATAGTGGTAACAGCAGTTTGATAATAGCTTCATCTTGCGTCAGAAAATGCAGAATTGGCACTCTGAAAAACCAGAAAGCAGCGACCACTACAATCGTGACGATACAACCAATTTTCAAACTATTAAGGCCACGGATATAAGCATCTTCAAATCGTTTAGCGCCGACCAGATGACCGACCATAATTTCGTTACCGATGCTGATAGAAATGCCAAATAACATCACAAACAATGATAACTGGAAATAGAGTGTTTGTGCTGCCAATGGAATTTCACCCATTAGCCCAATGAATGCTATGGCCGCCATATATTGCAGTATCCACACTACGTTTTCACCCGCAGCGGGTAAACCGATATATAAGATTTTGCCCAACATACCTTGTGACCAGCGCAGGAAACCTGCCAGCGTAAATTTGATCCGCAGGCCATAACTGAGCAGGCAGAATAATAGGATTACGGCGACAATCCGGCCAAAGACCGTAGACCAGGCGACACCTTCCAGACCATATTTAGGTAATCCGAAGAAACCATATAGGACGATCATATTACCTAGCACTGTCAGCAAGTTAGCAATCAAAGTAACATACATTGCCGCTTTCGATTTCCCATAAACCCGCAGACACGCGGCCAAAATAATCGAAATGGCTTCGGGGATCAGACAGATACCGAGAATGTGTAAATAGTTAAAGCCATCTTCCATCAGATGTTCCGGCATATTCATGATATGCAAGATTTTATAGCCGAAGAAGACAGTAATCAGCGCACAGCTAAACCCAAGCAAGAAGTTGAATGCAATAGAAATATGGATTGCCTGGCTGGCTTTATCTCGTTTACCTGCGCCAATATATTGAGCAATGACGACCGTGCATCCAACGCTGATAAAGTTGAAGATGGTGATAAACAGATCAAATACCTGATTACCGACAGCCATAGCAGCCAGATAAGAAGTAGAAACATGGCTCACCATATAAGTATTAATTAATAAAGTGGCCAGATGGAGAAGAATATCAATAAAAATCGGCCAGCTTAACGAAAAGAGCGAACGTTCAGTAACATCAGTTTGATGCATTTGAAAAACCTGCTTATTGAAAAAAGTAAATGAATTATTTCTTGAGATGCCGCGTACTCAGGAAATATTTAGGCATTGTACATGGTTTATTTATCCGTTAATAGAGATGAAATAAAGAAAGATAAAAAAATGAATTCTGTGATTGGGTCTTTTCTGTTTGAACAACTGCTTGAGATCTGAATTAAATAATGATCAATGAACATCATAAGGGGAATGATTAGCAATAAATATCGGTGTTGCTATTTATCGGATAAGTTAGAGAAATTGATAAATTTTTACTGAGCATGTTGTACATGGTGGATGTGGAATTTGAATACCAAGTGGTTTTATTATTGTCGAATGGTTGCTAAATTTAGTGCCTATTTTTCCGTTGTGGATGCGTATACTGTAACTACAGTATTATTAATAAATTTAGTTAGTATAGTACATTTGTTGTGAGGAAATGTAGATCAAAAAGTAAATAAATTTAATTGTAAATAATTAAGGTATTTAAATGATTACCTGAATTGATAAAAAATTTAAACTCCAAGTTTAAGAAAATATTTTATATAATTTCTTTAATTTATTATTAATGCTTACTGGATATCAGTTTAATCGGTTATAGATATCTTAATATGCTTATAAAGCATTAAATAAATTTATTAAAATATTATTTATTGTTTAATATTTATAAATAAATTTATTGGGTCATGAGATTTTTAGAATCGGATTATTCAATTTTTTACGATAACTTAAATGATTTATCAACGAAGTGATAAAAAATTTTTTGTGGTTAAATTTTGCTCTATAATGAATTTAAAGGAGTCGAAATATAAGGAAATGAAAATATACCATTCAGCGAGGTGATATGATGATCAATAGACTACAACACCAGTTATTTTGGTCTTTTTTAACGTTAACTTTCTTTTCTGTTTTTTCTACATCTATCCATGCTTGTGTATCGTCCCCGAGTTTTCCTATATGTGCGGCAAAATGTGTTATTTTTTCATCTCATACTGCAACATGTATTATCGGTTCTCAAGCGCCTAATCATTTAACTTCTGATGACTTAACTCCTATTGTAGCTGAAAAAAATAATTAATTGAAAATGGAATTCTATTGATATCCAGTTAGCACAATTATTGCGTTATATATTTCGTTATATATTGTGTTATACGGAATTCTTCCTCTGTTTTTTCCTATTTTCCGCCCTTTGATAAAGGGCGGGTTTTAGGGAATTTTTTTATTATTTAAAAATAGAGTAAATTGAAAAGTATATTTTGGTTATTAAGATTCTATTTTTAATTTAAATAGTCTTAGATTGAGTTTTGAAAAGATTCAAGCATTGATTAAACAGTTTTTTATAGCAATAATGGCTATTTTATGATGGTTAGATTAAAATAATCAATAATCGGTTTATCTATATTGTATTTAGTAATATAAAAATAGTATTAATCTTGGCATTGTTGTAGTGATTTTTTTCATGGGATAGTTTATACCCTTCATCTTTCAAGCTGCTGCTTTGTTGGCTGCTTTCACTCACCCCAGTCACATAGTCATCTATGCTCCTGGGGATTCGTTCATTTGCCGCCGCGCTGCAACTCGAAATCTATTAGGTATATTGTTTTATTAGGTTATTGTATTAATGGTTTATTTAATTAATGGAGCTTAATTGCATTGTTATATCTATTTGTTAAATCTGTTTTTTATTTTTCTTGATAATTTATTTAATCTATTAAATTGAATCTATATATAAAATTATATTTTTGATGTTTCCTATTTTGTGGAATTGGTCACGGATAATTTAAATATTATCTATATCTTAATGACTGATTTTAATCAGGGAATAAATTCAATCTATGATTTCTATATTTTTACTTTATCATCTTATTTGTTCTTGTAATATGCAAGCATGGTTCAATGTCGATCCCCGTATTTCTCATTTTTTCCCTGATTAGTTGTTCTGGTTATATTTAAAATTAAATCTTGTAATCACCACATTTATTCTCATGCATTTCTGGTTGTTTTTGGAAATTTGCCTGAATTATTCGGTATAGCCAACTATTGGATAAAAAATATATATGAAACGTATTCCAGAACCTTTTCGTATTAAAATGATAGAAAATATTCGCATGACTACCCGCGCAGAACGTGAAAAAGCATTGGAAGAAGCCGGATATAATCCATTCCTGTTGCCCAGTGATGCGGTTTATATTGATTTGCTGACAGATTCCGGTACCGGAGCAATGAGTGATCGCCAGTGGGCGGGCATGATGATGGGGGATGAAGCTTATGCCGGTTCCCGTAACTATTATCATCTATGTGATAAAGTTAATGAATTAATTTGTTATCCATATACTATTCCAACCCACCAAGGGCGTGGCGCGGAACAGATTTTATTCCCGACATTAATTGCCCGTAAAAAAGCGCAAGGTGGTTCAACGCATCCGGTGTTTATTTCTAATTTCCATTTTGATACGACAGCGGCTCATGTGGAATTAAATGGCGCGAAAGCGATTAATGTTGTCACGCCAAAAGCCTTTGATACCACCACTTATTATGATTGGAAAGGCGATTTTGATATTGATGAGTTGAAAAAAACGATAGTAGAACATGGCGCTGATAATGTTGTCGCGATTATTACAACTGTGACCTGTAATAGTTCCGGTGGTCAGCCTATCTCTATGGCTAATATGAAAGCTGTGTATGAGATTGCAAAGCAACATGATATTCCTGTAGTGATTGATTCAGCCCGCTTCTGTGAAAATGCCTGGTTTATTAAGCAAAGAGAAAAGGGCTATGAAAATAAATCCGTGAAACAGATCGTCAAGGAGATGTATCAATATGGCGATATGTTAACAATGTCAGCTAAAAAAGACCCTTTAGTTAATATTGGCGGTCTTTGCTGTTTCCGTGAAGATGAAGATCTCTTTAATGAAGTGCGTACCCGTTGTGTGCCAATGGAAGGGTTTGTGACTTATGGCGGTCTTGCTGGGCGTGATATGGAGGCACTAGCGATTGGTCTTGAAGAAGGAATGAATGAAGATTATCTGACATATCGTATTAATCAGGTGGCTTATTTAGGTAATAGATTAAGAGAGGCTGGTATTCCTATTCAATATCCAACCGGTGGTCATGCTGTATTTGTTGATGCTAAATTATTATTACCGCATATTCCGGGGGAACAATTCCCTGCTCATGCGCTGAATAATGAATTATATCTGGAAGCGGGAATAAGAAGTGTGGAAATTGGTTCTTTGTTATTAGGTCGTGATCCAAAAACCGGCAAACAGAAACCATCGCCAATGGAGCTTTTGCGTTTAACTATTCCTCGCCGCGTCTATACTAATGATCATATGGATTATGTTGTAGAAGCCTTTATTTCCTTGAAGGAGCGGATGCCTCAGATTAAAGGATTAACATTTACTTATGAGCCATCGGTATTACGGCATTTCGTTGCAAGACTAAAACCAATTAAATAATAAAGATCGGGATGCTCTTTATTTAAGAGTATCCCCAATTTTACTGCTTATTTGCTGCTTATTTACTGCTTATTATACCCAATGGATTTCAAGATGCATCGCGACGGCAAGGGAGCGAATCCCCGGGAGCATAGATAACGATGTGACCGGGGTGAGAGAGTGTAGCCAACAAAGAGGCAACTTGAAAGATGACGGGTATATATAAAGCCACGCTAGGGTAATACATATGGCTACTTTGCCGATAAAAAAATCGTCTCCATCTTTATTTGGCGGCGCCATGATCATTAGTGGAACGATTATTGGCGCTGGCATGTTTTCTTTACCGGTTGTCATGTCAGGAGCATGGTTTTTCTGGTCAATCGCCGCTTTAATTTTTACCTGGTTTTGCATGTTGCATTCAGGATTAATGATATTGGAAGCCAATCTTAATTATCGAATTGGTTCAAGTTTCAGTACCATCACAAAAGATCTGTTGGGCAATGGCTGGAATATCATTAATGGTATTACCCTTGCTTTTGTTTTGTATATACTGACTTACGCTTATATTTCCGCGAGCGGATCGATTATTCAACATGCTATGCGGGAGGTATCGATAGACTTTTCACCTGGGTTTGCTGGTTTTTTATTTGCTTTTGTGGTTGCATTTATTATCTGGTTAAGTACTAAAACTGTCAGCCGGATAACATCAATTATTCTTGGTGCTAAGATATTAACTTTCTTTATGACGTTTGGCGGTTTGCTTTATAACGTTAAACCCGCGGTATTGTTTAATACAACTGAAGTCAATCCGACTTACTGGCCTTATGTATTAATGACTTTACCTTTTTGTCTGGTCTCCTTTGGCTATCATGGCAATGTTCCTAGCCTGATGAAATATTATGGAAAAGAGCCAGATAAAATAAAGAGATGCCTGTTTATTGGGACATCAATGGCCTTGGTGCTTTATTTGATCTGGTTAATTGGCGCAATGGGAAATATTTCCCGGCCTGATTTTGTCGAAATCATAGCAAAAGGGGGCAATATTGATGTTTTGGTTCAATCATTAAGTGGGGGATTGAACAGTTCAGCTCTGGACTTATTATTAACTCTCTTTTCTAACTTTGCCGTTGCCAGCTCTTTCCTTGGCGTCACGCTTGGGTTGTTCGATTATCTGGCTGATCTGCTTAAATTTGATGATACCAAGTTGGGGCGTTTTAAAACGGCATTGGTGACGTTTCTTCCGCCAATGGTTGGTGGAATGATTTACCCGAATGGCTTTATTCATGCGATTGGCTTTGCTGGCCTTGCTGCGACAGTTTGGGCTGCTATTGTTCCCGCATTGCTTGCCAGAGCATCTCGTAAGCGATTTGGCAGCCCTATGTATCGAGTTTGGGGAGGTAATGTAATGCTCGGCTTGATTTTGTTATTTGGTGTATTGAATGCCATTGCGCATATCTTATCAAATTTTAATCTATTGCCGGTTTATTCATAAAAAAACTCCTGCGGTGGGTGCCGCAGGAGCCTGGTGTTGACGGAAATAAGCTCCGAAAGGGAGAAAACAAAGCAGGTATATTTATGTTTTAATTTAGTTTGTTAACTCCCAACATCTTACAGCAAGGTTATTAACAGGAAGTTCTTACGGCTTCCCTTTAAGAACACGAATAATCAACTGCTTTAATTTCTTTTAGTACAACGTTTCAACAGACACGTCGTAAATTCGTCACTGATAGAACAATAGCATTAGAATGCCCTCGTTTGGCAACTTTTTGCCTAGTCATTAATTAGTTGTATATAATCTTTCAATGTCAGTGTTGTTTTTGCAACAGTATTACCGCCAGTACTAAGCCATCATCTGCTGGTATTCATCAATCACCTGTTGGCAAAAATCAGGTGAATTCACATGATGAGGGCTTTTAATTAGTTGTCTATTTTCCGTTTCTATCAATGTGGCCTCAAAAGCTTGGATAAATGCTTGATTAGCATCGGGATTCCAGAATGGCCCATCTTTAATATCCAGAGCGGAAAAACCACCTTCTGGAATAATAAATTTTACTTTTCCTTCGCACTGATTGAGTTTTTCCGCGATCCAAATTCCCAGTTGACGGTTCTCCTCGGGTATGGTGCGCATTAATGTGACTTGCGAATTGTGTCGGTAAAATTGTCTGTATTTGTAGCGTTCTGGGATAGTATTCAGATGACCAAAGTTCACCATATCCAGCGCTCCGCAAGAGCCAATATAAGGTATTTGCGTGCGGGCGATTGCTCCCAGACGGTCAGCGTCGCAAGCAAGAACACCACCAAACAGATAGTCACAGACTTCAGTGGTCGTGATATCCAGTAGACTGTGAAGCAAACGGCTTTCGGCTAGTTTCTCCATTGTTTTGCCGCCGCTGCCGGTTGCGTGGAAAACCAGACAATCATACTGTTGTTCCAACTCTCTGGTTAAGAACTGTATGCAAGGTGTCGTCACACCAAACATTGTCAAACCAATAGCCGGTTTATCTTCAATATTGTTCTCTTCATGAAAATAGACTGCCCCTGCAATTTGGTTGGCCGCGTTTTTTAACACTTGGCGAGAGATACGGTTAAGACCGGATACATCAGTGACCGAATACAGCATAGAGATGTCGCTAACACCCACGTAGCTAGAAACATCACCGGAGGCCATAGTAGAAACCATAAGTTTTGGTATACCTACGGGTAAAGATTGCATTGCCGGTGTGATCAGTGCTGTACCGCAGGAACCTCCCAGACCTAGAATTGCTAAAACATCAGTTTGTTTTGATAAAAAGACATTGAAAGCAACTGACATCGCGGAAATGGCTTTTCCCTTATCACCACAGAAAACGACTTCTTTACCTTGCGGGTGATGTTCTGCCACTGTTTGGGCCGTAATATCCGCGCCTCTTTCCTGTGAGCCAGATTGAGTGGTCAAATCCACAGTTCGAACAGCAAGGCCAGCTTTTTTGATCAGATCCCTGACGTAGAAAATTTCTGCGCGCTTGGTATCAAAAATAGTAGCGATATAAACATAGCCTTGGTTTTTTTTCATTATAATTATGAATACTTCCCTGGTGCTGACTACTCATTCATGGACAGATTATAGTCAAGATGAGACTCAAGTATCACTGTTATATTATCAAATTGAGACTGTCATCTCATTTTATCCATAAATAAGATGAATCAATTTGATCGTTTTGTAGATAGTTGAGTAGAGTGATGATAGCGAAAAAGTATTTTAACCATAAGTGTTAATGTAGCGATTTTTATTGTGAAAGAGCTGTGGGGATGATGGACTCGAAGACAAAAACTCATTTTACCGGTACGCGGAAAAAAACTTATACATTGCTGATAAATGCGGCGTTGGAACTTTTTGAACAGAGAGCGATACCTTCGGTTTCTGAATTGGCAATGCATGCTGGTGTTTCCAGGGCAACGGCATATCGCTATTTTCCGACTCAAAGTGATTTAATTGATGCCATTGTCGGCGCCAGCCTTGGACCGATTCTTACCTGGAAGCCGACCAGTGAAAAAACTGAGGAGCGGATTATTGAGTTGTTGAATTTTGCCTATCCTCGAATGTTTCAACATGAAGGCGCATTACGAGCTGCTCTGTTGGTTTCCTTGCAACAATGGGCTCACGGATGCTTATCTGAGGATAAGCAGGAAAAGAAACTGGTACGTGGACATCGTAAAGATATCCTTGCAATGGTTGTTGAACCCTTAAAAGGGCATTTCCCGCCGGATACCTTGGAAAATGTCATTCGTTCTTTTTCCCTGATTTATGGCTCAGAAGTCTTTCTGGTGATGAAAGATATCTGGCAGATGGATAATGCAGAAATTATTGAGATCACTAAATGGATGGCGAAAGCGATTATTAATCAGGCGCACAGAGATGCTGAGTTAGCGTGATTTTTGTCATTCATTTAGTCATAAGGTGTTATTTATTAGCTTACTTTCTTAGTGTGGATATTTGTCCACGTTTTATACCCAATAGATTTCAAGATGCATCGCGACGGCAAGGGAGCGAATCCCCGGGAGCATAGAGAACTATGTGACCGGGGTGAGTGAGCGCAGCCAACAAAGAGGCAACGTGAAAGATGACGGGTATATATAACTGACGGTTATTCTTATGCAAAATACTCCTGCTTATGATGATGTTATAGCGGCTGCCCGGCGTATAGAAGGTTATGCTCACCGTACTCCGGTTCTGACTTCCCGTACTGCTGATGAAATGACTGGAGCCAAGTTATTTTTTAAATGTGAAAATTACCAAAGGATGGGGGCATTTAAATTCCGTGGCGCGTTCAATGCGTTATCGCAGTTTAATGATGAGCAACGGCGTAACGGTGTTGTGACTTATTCATCGGGTAATCATGCTCAGGCGATTTCATTGGTAGCTCGTATACTGAATATGCCGGCGACAATCATTATGCCGTTCGATGCGCCGGCGGCTAAGGTAGCGGCGACCGAAGGTTATGGTGGTAAAATTGTTTTTTATGATCGTTATACGGACGATCGTGAACAAATTAGCCGTGAATTATCAGAAAAGCAGGGATTGACCTTAATTCCTCCTTATGATCACCCGCATATTATTGCCGGGCAGGGAACTGCGGCAAAAGAGCTGTTTGAAGAGGTTGGTGAGCTGAACGCATTATTTGTCTGTCTCGGTGGCGGTGGTTTGCTTTCAGGGAGTGCGCTTGCTACCCGCCATCTTTCTCCTGAATGTAAAATTTATGGTGTAGAGCCGGAAGCGGGTAATGATGCTCAACAATCATTCCGTCAGGGGAAAATTATCCATATTGATACGCCAAGAACCATTGCTGATGGTGCGCAAACTCAACACCTTGGTCAATACACTTTCGATATTATCCGAAGAAACGTTGATGATATTCTCACGGTTTCTGATGAAGAATTGGTGGATACAATGCATTTTTACGCAGAAAGAATGAAGATGATTGTTGAACCAACCGGTTGCCTAAGTTTTGCTGCTGCCCGCCAGATGAGTCAATCACTGAGAGGCCAAAGGGTAGGGATTATTGTCAGTGGCGGTAATGTGGATATCGAACGCTACTGTACTTTGCTGGCAAAATAACCTTAGACATAATAAGTCGCCTAGAAAGGTTTTTTTGATATTCACAGAACTTATAATATTGTTTTGCAATGTAATTATTGCTTTTCAGTTGTTGATTTTTGTATTTAGATATTAACTGTGGGGCTAATATTATGTATTAGCCACTACATATTTAATGTTAATATTTCCCTATGTTATATTCACATTGATACATGTTATATTAATCATATGCATCCTAATTAATTTATTTGGATGTATTGGATAATATATATGTTTCCTTCAACTTATTTCTAAGTTGGCAATAGAGAAAAATATATACCCAATGGATTTCAAGATGCATCGCGACGGCAAAGGAGCGAATCCCCGGGAGCATAGATAACTATGTGACCGGGGTGAGTGAGTGCAGCCAACAAAGAGGCAACTTGAAAGATGACGGGTATAAATTATTCTAGTTATTAACTTCATATTATTGAATTAATATGATGGCGGTAGCTATTATTTAATACGCTTACCTTAATAACATATTTTTAATAACTTCAAACATAGGTGATTATATGTCTACAGAAAATAGTATTGTTAATGATTTTAATGGGAAAACGAAGACTCTTGGATGGGATATTATTGCTGCCTATGATAGAACTAAAATAAATATGCTGTTTGAACAGCAATATGTGCGAAAAGTGAGTGAAGGTACACATTTTTCGCCTATTTTCTGGGAAAGCGAAAGTAAAAAGATAAAATTTGACAACTTGATATTGGGAGTGCCGTTAATTTCCTTTGAAAATTCATCAATTGAAGGTTCTCAGGCGACGGTAAAATTAAATTTTATTTCCGGCACGATAGTAGAGCTTTATGATGATGGTAGAGTAAAGAATTATCAAAGAATTACGCCGAATAATGATTACTATATGACCATAACTGTTGACTTGATTGCGGCAACAGGATCTGTTGGTAATGATGGTAAAGTTGTCGTTGAGTTTAAAAAAGGGACTTTGGGGGAAGTTAATGTTATTGACAATGCGCCAGCAGAAGTAAAGGAGTTTTTCCGTAATTTGCTCAAGGATAGTAATGTCACTTATGAGTTAGGTATCTTGAAGTTGAATAATACGGATGGGTTAGTACCAACAATGTTTAAAATCAGAACGCAACCTGCACCTGGTGCCAATTCATATGGTTCTGATAATTATGGTCATGGGGCGGTGTTGTTATTTATTGCAACAAACTATAATCCTAATGGCGGAGTATTGCCAACTAACTCAAGTAATTTTCCTTATTTGATACCGGATAATCGTTCTGCGGTGTTAATTATTAGTAATAAGACACTTTTTGAGAATATTCTTAAGCCCCAATATGAATATTTATTACCGAGTTCGACTGGAGTAGAATTAGAGCTGGTCAGCCTCAATGGTCAACAAGATGATTCAGCCAAATATTTGAATATAAAAAGCGGATATTCTGAAAGCGATGAGCCTGTACAATATAAAAGGGGAAAATATACAGTATGGACTGGATTGGTTAAATATAATGGCGCCACGAGCATTTGGCCTGAAAAGGTGAAAATTCCTTATTCTAGAATGTATATTAAACCTGGGAAGGAAAAGATTATCTTTTCTGGAGTAGGTAATAATAGT
Source organism: Photorhabdus aballayi (assembly GCF_026153155.1). Lineage (NCBI taxonomy): Bacteria > Pseudomonadati > Pseudomonadota > Gammaproteobacteria > Enterobacterales > Morganellaceae > Photorhabdus > Photorhabdus aballayi. The sequence goes on from NZ_JAPFCD010000003.1 coordinate 30,071, forward strand.
CAACCTTATCATTTTTCTCAAAGCGTTGGCGTATTGGAAGATAGTTTAATAACTGGTCATTATTCTAAAAATAAAATTGATTTCTATGTTGATGGTTCGATAGATATTACGCCTACAGTTATATCTAATGATGAAATTAAGTTGGAATCACATTATGGAATGAGTACCCGTTATGATAAACAAGGCGCATCTGGATGGGGAGGTCTTATAGGCCCTGATTTTGAATCAGAGTTTATTGATAAAACAGCAGAAATTGTTAAAGGTGTCGTTGAAACGGATTTAGCCAACGTAGCAAAAATTCAATTAAATAGCATTAGCCTATTTGCAGTTAAGAACCTTCTATTCCCTGAAAGCAATTGTATTCAATTTGACAAAGTGTATGTGCCTGGGGATATGGTGCTATTTGGTGATATTGCTCCAACATCAACTGCTTTTAAAATTAATGATCTTCAATTAACGATGCCGGTGAATACTAAGCATAAATTTACAACCAATATCAATGCAACGGTAAATTGGTCTATTACTCCAGCAGAATTGGGGAGTATTGATGCGAATACTGGCGATTATACGGCACCGACTAAGATAAAAGGGAATAGCCAAATTGTGACAATTACTGCGACAGACTCAAAAACAAACGCTAAAGCTTCAGCGGTTGTAACTCTGTTGCCTTCCTCAGTATCGGTTAGCCCTTCTTTCGTTGTTATCAATGAAAATGATGTTAATAAGAATGTCAATTTTACTGTTTATGGTAATAAGAAAGTGAATTGGAGTGTAGAAACGGGTACTGGCTATGGCGTTGTTGATGCGAATGGCAAATATACGCCTCCGGCTTCTTTCCCGGCCGGATATAATATGGTTACGGTGACGGCTGTTGCTGATAATGGCGATTTAGATAAAGTTAATATTTTGCTTATCAGTAAAAACACGCAAGCTGAGTTCAGGATTGATCCTGGCTATAGCAGAGATTCATTAATACCAGATGGAAATATAGATTTTTCTTCTACAGGTAACTCAGATTTTTCTCCAAGTGAATGGAGCCTTATGCCAGAAAGGGGAGATATTAAGGTGGGGAAACCCGAAATTGTAGGAAAAGATGAGTTTGACAATCCTATCGAAAAATATACTGCAACTTATACTGCGCCAAGTGATATTACGCGTTCAGAAATTGTTTTACTCAGAGTAACACATAAAAATAAACCCAATCGTGCGGGATATGCTCTGATTACACTTGAGCCGAAAATCAGTTAATAATTAGCTACTTTAAATAATCATCAGATGATGCAATAAATTCCTTATTGTTTATTGCATCTCTGTTCTCAAATCTATTCTCGTTGTTAGGTAAAACCTCCATTCATATATTTCCAATAAATAAAGGTCATCCTATGAATAATGATATTAGCCCATTGCTAGAGAAATTAGGTAATAAGTATAATTTTACCGATAAGATAATTGAGTCAGGTTATAAATCTATTTTTGATATTATAAGAACGCCTCGTAATCTATTTTTAGCGAAGTATAATTCAGAACATCAGGCAGCAGATATTTATGATACAGCAAACAGCTATGCTATACAAATAGCGCGTAAATTTCGTCAGCAGCATTATACTCATCATACATATGCCCGGAATTATTCTTCTCTTTCATTAAAAGGAGGTCCTCAATATCAATCTTTATTCCAGGATAACTGGCAGCAATATTGTCCAAATGGCGCGCCAGAAGCGAATAATTCGCCGGTTGCTTATTTAGCAGAGATTTATAAATTAGCTATGGATATTGAACTCAATGCCGAAGCTGAAGCAATTAAAATTGATAAACGCCGACCTGATTTAGCTCACTTAATTCTGGATGATGTGAGTATTAATCAGGAAATTACAACACTGTCATTGGTTAATACCATGCTCAGTCAGCGTTTAGAAGATACGTTAAAACAGCAAGGAAAAGCCAATTTATCCAGTTATGATCTTTTGACTAATGTACGTTATCCATTCCAGCTCCCTTATGATTATGCGCAGAACCAAATTAACCTAACATTTGATAATAAAAAACTTTTTTGTCTGGATATGATGCACCAGACAGATAAGAGTTATCCTTATTTTATTAAGTCTAATCTGAATACTGCTCATGGAGAATTTGTAGTCCCTTTGGCAAATCAGCTAGGAACTTCTCAGCAAAAAATAATTAATGAGCCATTAAACCCGTCTAATAGCCAATTCTATCAGGATAATTACGGTGTTAATAATGAGAAATTACTGGAATTATTATCAACTTTTACTACACAAACTTCTCTCTCTGTAGCAGAAGTTGAGCAATTATTATGTATAAAAGGAATATCTACCAATAAGGGGGCTGCATTAGAACAAAATAACGTGAGATTATCGCAAAATGTACGTAATTTAAATATACCTGCGGCGCCTTATAGTTATGGCGCTGTTTTTATTAATGGGCCAAATGCAAAAGAGAGTGATTTTTTACATTTGTATCGTGAATTTGTTTCAAATGTTAATTTGCCACAAGAAGTAAATAAATTATCAGGTGTGAATCATGGACGCTTTGATAGATTAAATCGCATGATACGGTTGTGGAAATGGATGCGTTTGCCGGTAGATAAAATTGATCTATTGGTGACTGCAACTATGCGGGCAGAAGGGGATAAAAATAAACAATTACAGATGAATGATAATACCTTACGTATGTTAGGTATTTTCCATCATTGGAGTAAAAAATATCATATTTCACCTGATGATTTTGCCGCATTGATATATCAGATTACCCCTTTTTCGACGGGTGTCGCTACTCCTTTCTTTGATCAGATATTTAATTCATCTGCGTTATTTGATGCGCCATTGGTAATTGATGATAGTGAGTTTTATTCGGAGACAAAACAGGACGATATTATTATTAGTAAGTTATGTGTTGGATTGAAAATTGAAGCGAAGGATTTTGCTCTATTAGCGCCATTAGTTGCTGAATCGATGGGTAAAAAGAGTTTGACATGTTCACTTCTTGTTATCTCTGCGTTTTATCGTATTGTGCAATTATCGAGAATTTTGGGATTAACACCACAGGAAGGTGTGGTTCTTTTAACGCTGATAGGTGGAAATAAAGTATTAAAACAGGTCGCTGGTATTCCTTATTTATCGCAATCGGGAAATAATAGGAAAACAGATATCTTGGATATTATGATTGCAATGGAGCAAGCCACAGAATGGCTGGCAAAAAATAAATTATCTGTTGGTACTCTTCAACTATTCTTATTACCGGAAAACGAAGTCGTTATGACCGGAAATGCAGCGCAGGTGGCCTTTATTAATCAAGTTGGACTGCATCGTAATTCAGAAAGCTTAACCCTGGAAAGTTTATCGTCGAATACCTTGCCAGCATTAGATAATAATGGTGATTTGATTAATTGGCTAACTCCACGTCAAACGGTCTTAAATGCGGTATCGCATCAAAAATATGGCTTAGTTAAACCTGATGTTAATATCACTGATGAAATTAATAAAGCGATAAAAAGTATATTACTTGACGAAAAAGTCAAAGTATCTATTACTGCGCAATGGGCTGCAATTATTATTCAAACTCAATCAGCACAAAATGCAATATCGGCTAGTATGTTGGCTAATGCATTTCAGTTATCACAACCATTTCCGTTATTTATTTTAAACTGGATCGGAACAAGTAGTTATGATTTTTTATTGAAGTCATTTGAATTGTTTGATAATAAAAATTTACAGCCAGAGGTGATCGACCAGGATTATTTGATACTGATGTATGATTTATCGCGATATATTGCAGTGATTAAGACCTTCCAATTGAGTACTGTGATGTTGAATCATTTTTCTGAACATCCTGAATGGTTCGGTTGCCAAAATACACAACTTTCTTTATCGGTTGTTTATTATTTCAGTCGCTATCGGGATTGGATGCAATTAGCAGCTCCTTTAAATAACGCGGAAGATAAAATATTGCGTTATTTACAGTTAGTTAATACAGATGGTAAAAATAACGATAAAGCTAATATAGTGAAAATATTGACTGAACTATTATCATGGCAGCGTGATGAAGTGCTATTGGCTAATTCATATGTTGTTGGCAAGGAAGATAATACAGCAAAAACATTGGCCGAAATAGATACCATGATGAGACTTAAAGTTTGGTCTGAGGAAATGGCGCTTTCCATGCGTTCATTGTTAGCGACAATAAATATTAATGCTCATTCCTCTTATGAGGATTATAAACAGGTTGGTATAGCGATGATCTCAACTTTGTAAATATAACTGTCATGGTGGAATAACAAATTTTTAATAGAGGTTCAGAATATGAAAAATATTGTTTCTAAAAAATTAGCTGAGAATGTTCGTGATGGATTGGTGAGTTATTATTTGGGGCATATTGCAAAAACAGCTAATGTGCCAGATTTAAAAACGCCAGATGATTTGTATCAATATTTACTTATTGATAATCAGGTATCTAGTCAGGTTAATACCAGTGTTGTTGCACAAGCTATTTCCAGTGTTCAGCAATATATTAATGGCATTATGCTTAACATGGAACCAGGGTATGATTATCAATATGAAGATAAAGTAGAAAAATGGAATAATGTTTTAAGCCAATATAACATTTGGGCTGGTTTTCAACAATTATGGAATTATCCAGAGAATTACATTAGCCCTATATTACGTCAGGGAAAAACAAGTGATTTTAAGGAGTTGGAGGATAATTTAAATAAAGGGAAATTGAGTGACGAGGTTGTTCAGGAAGCCATATTAAATTATTTAAATAAATTTGAAGAGATAAGTAACTTAGAGTTAATGAGTGGCTATATCAATACGACTAAAAAATTGGCTCCCGCTCAAGCTGAATATTATTTCATTGGTAAGATGAATATCACGCCAGGTCAATATTACTGGCGATCGCTGAATATGGCTAATCGAAATATGCAAGATGTCATTAATCCTACGGCTTGGAAAGAATGGGAGAAAATTGGCATTCCTGCTACCGGGGAAGTAATTAAGATCCGGCCAATTGTTATTGATGGTCGTCTTCATATTGTCTGGTTGGCATATGAAGCTGATAATAATAAACAAGAAAATTATTATAGTATTAATTTGATCTATCGAAAATTTAATGGTGAATGGAGCCTTCCAAATAAATTACGTACTTTTACTGGTGATAAAAATAAAGTTAATGATGGCTTTGAATTAATTGCATTAATGGATTTGCGAGCTGAACCTGTATTAGTTATTTCTGCTATTTATGAAACAGAAAAATCAAATAATAATATATCAAAAGAAGATCATCATCCGTACTCTTGTAATTTACTGTTTAACGAAGTTCCTATGCCTTTGGTTGGTGATAAGTCATTAGATCTCTATGTTTATCAACAGATTAAATCTAATCCTACGGAAGATCTTACACAATCAAATATGTTGTCAGCTTATTTTGGCGATACTTATAAATTAGTTGATAAACCGGTCTATCAGGAATCAGGAAGTCACCCCGGGCTTGCGACAGGGAAAATGACGCTATTTGCCGAAATGGGTAGTAGCAAACTGCGTCTTAGTGGTAATAATAGTTTATCAATTGGGAAAGAGGTTATTAAGTCTGTAACATGTGATATTGATCTTAAAAGTAAATCGAGTGAAGCAGGAAAGGTTAATATTTCACTCGCCGATGACGCTAAAGAAAATAATGGAAAAATAACCGTTTCTGTCGCGGTGACTATCAATGATAATGGTTATGCAGCAGGTGACTATTTTTATATTATGTTTAATTCCAGTCAGAGTGGTTATCCTGAGCTGAACGTTAATTTTCCTGAATGGGGGAAAAAGCAGGGTAATACTTATCATTTTACCAAAGAAATGGAAGTGCCGCTGTCTGGATTACAAGAAGCTAAAGTATTTAGTTCAGAACTCAATAAATCTGGTGGTAAACTTGTTGCTTCTGGAGATGGAACGCCAAAAGTAGATATTGATTATTCAGGTTATAGGGAGGCTGATTTCTGTTTATGGAATACTAAAGGGGGAAGCGATAGTCTGTTATATTCAGAACGCCAATTACTCAATGGAAATAGTTTTATTCCTACGGTAGAACTTGATCTCGATGAAATAAATGGTAATGATTCAAGTGTATTTTTAAAATTAGGTTATAAAAAAGAGGGGGAAGATGCGGACTTAGGTTATAACTATTATGAAGTTAAATTAAGTAAAACTCCCTATCCTAATTTTTTATTGGCTTATGATAAAAAAACGCAAGCACAGTATCTGGATATGACTGAATTACAATTTAAATATCGGTCTATCAGATTAAATACCTTATTTGGCAAGGAGCTTATTGCGCGGGCTAACCATTCTATTGCAGATGTATTGAGTTGGGAGGCGCAACATATTAAAGAGCCGCCTATTCCGGGGAATGGTGAAAATAATGATTCGGCGCTTAACGGAGCGAATAGTATTTATTTTTGGGAGCTTTTCTTTCATGTGCCTTATTTAGTTGCTTATCAACTCAATGCGTCACAGCAATATCAGGATGCTCAAAATTGGTTGCATTATATTTTCAACCCAGGAGTAAAAAATAAGGTTAATGGTAGTCCAAACTATTGGAATTGCAGCTTGTTAGAGGTTTCCCAAGATAGCTCAGTACAACTAAAAGGATTACAAGATCCAGATGCGATAGCTTATGCAGATCCGGTACATTATAAGAAAGCCATATTTCAAATGTATGTGCAGAACTTAATTGATTTTGGTGATAGTTTTTATCGCTTTCTGACCAATGACGGACTTAATAATGCTAAATTACGCTATCTTCAAGCACGGCAATTACTGGGTCCCAGACCTGATTTTGATTTGGTTAGTCATTGGCTACCGATTGAATTGGTAGATGTCACCTCTTCAAAGAATAATAAATTACGCGAATTTGAGAGTAATATTGATCCAGATATATTAATTGATCTTCCAGCCACTAAAGTCGGTGCTCATACGGCGGTGGATAATGCTATTTTCCGAGTTCCTTTGAACAATGATTTATTGTGGTATTGGGATATTTTATCTAGCAGATTTTATAATTTGCGCCATAACTTAACTTTAGATGGTAAACCTTTGTCGTTACCATTATATGCAACACCGGTTGATCCAAAAAATTTGCTTGCTTTACTGGCAAACGGTGGATCATTATTGGCAGCAGGTAGTACGGGTATTTTGAATATACCGCCTTATCGTTTCCGGGCATTATTACCCAGTGTTTATCATGCGGTAGATACATTAAGTCATTTTGGTGATTTACTCTTGAGTGCGCAAGAACGTAAAGATCGCGCAGAACAGGAAGAGTTGAATCAATTACATTTGAATGAGTTAGCTATTTTTGCTATTTCATTGCAGAAAGATGCTGTCTCAATTGCTGAAAAAGGGAAAGAGGCATTATTAAAAAGTCAGCAGACATTACAACAGCGAATTGATCATTATAAGAAGCTTTATGATGAAAATATTTCTACAGATGAAACTAATGCGCTGAATTTACAAGGTACGGCAAAAATTATTTCTTCTGTTGAGGAAGGAATGTTAACTGCCGCCGGTGCCGCTTCGTTGATACCTAGCATTGCGGGAACCTCATTTGGTGGACAACGATGGCATATGCCGCTTGTTTGTTCTGCGGGTATTACACGTACTGCATCATTAATCATGCAAATGGCGAGTGATACATTGAGTGTTAAAGCGGGTTATAACCGGCGACGTGAAGAGTGGGAGATTCAATATAAACAGGCGGAAAGCGAGCTGGAAATGTTGAAAAAACAGCTTGAACAGCAAGAGGCGCAAATCTCCGCCGCGAATACAACGCTACAGCAATCTCAGGCTCAACTGCAAAAAGAGCAGGATATGTATCAGTTTCTTACTGTGACCAGAGTAACGAAATCTTCTCTTTATCAATGGCTGAATGATCAGATGATGTCATTATATCGTCAGGCTTACGATGCAGTGCTTTCGCTATGTTTAAATGCACAAGCATGCTGGCAATATGAAATGGGGGATTTTGCCACACAATTTATTGTGCAAAATGGTTGGGATGATAACCATAATGGTTTATTGGTAGGTGAAAAGATTAAATTGAATCTACTGAAAATGGAGTCAGCTTATTTGAATCGTAATGAACGTCGTTTAGAGTTAACTAAAACAATCTCGTTAAAAAATCTATTATCTGATACCAAAAAATGGTCAGATATTCAATCTGGGCTTAAAACCGGTGAAGGAATCACATTTGTACTGAATGAAAAGTTATTTGATCAAGATTATGCCGGGCATTATTTACGTCAAATCACTTCTGTATCGGTCACGCTGCCGACATTAATTGGCCCTTATCAGGATATTAAAGCGACCTTAACTCAAACGAAAAGTTATACGTTGAAAACGCCGGATATTAATGGTGTGAAATATTTACTGTCAAATAAGGAGGGCGATAATAAGCAAATTGTCACCAATTTGAGAGCGAGTCAACAAATCGCACTGTCATCAGGTATTAATGATAGCGGTACATTTAATCTTAATTTCGCTGATGATCGCTATTTACCTTTTGAAGGAACCGGGGCGGTTTCTGACTGGAAACTCACCTTCCCATCAGCGGCAACAGACAGTATACAGCGAGATATTCTGGATAATTTGACCGATATTATTTTGCATGTACGTTATACCGCGAAGGATGGAGGAGAGGCATTTGCCGGTCAGGTAAGAGAACTACTTAAATAATATGTTTATTTGTCGCTGTTTTTGTATTTAATATTTAATCAGGAATCTGGTAAATTTATTTCCATTATTTGCCAGGTTATTGCTGTTTTAATTGGGGATTGAGATATGATGAACAGTACATTAAAAATTGCCGGCCATGTGGCTGTTGTCACTTTTGACCTAGAAATAGAGATGTTTCGCGGTGAGTTTGTCGGGTTAAGTGGTGATGCTGACTTTTACGCTTATAACATTGGTGAGTTGAAGGAAGAGGGCGTTAAATCTCTGGTTATCTTCTTTGATGAGTGTAAAAAAGATGGCATAGAACCTTACAAATTGTATAGCGGTAATGAAATCAGGGGCTTTTAAGTAAAAGTGAAATTCAGCATGCTAAGCACTGGATCTCACTTTTGAGAGAGAGTTAAACGGCAGGTAATGCGGTTAAAGCGACTTCTGGCATATGCCGGATATACACACCTGCATGAGCCATCATCGCAATCAGTTTATCCACACTGAAAAGCTGTATTTTCCCCCTGGCAAGCTCTGAAATACGGGGTTGGGTAACCCCTAGCATTCTGGCGGCTTCAACTTGGGTAAATTCCCGTTTTGTTATCCATTCATTCAGCATATTCATTAGCTGCGCTCGGATTTTCATGTTTTCGGCTTGTTCCGGTGTATCACTGATCGCGTCCCATACGCTTTCAAAAGTCTGCATTTTCTCTTGTATTAAGTGTTTTAAAACGTTTTCTGGTAAGCTCCGTATCCTGCTTGTTGGTTGTCTTTTTTTCTTTTGGAAGCAGTGCAGTACTTAAATTGCGAGCCTGAATTTTAGTTTCAAGTTTTTTGGTTAAATCACCGTTAGAAATACCAGCCTCTTCCAGCTCTTTGGCAAAGCCAAGCATTTCGTTCAATTTAGTGCTCACTTTCACCTCTACTAAAAGTCTTGGTTCGAGCATTTTTTTATCATCATACTTCAAAAGTTCTGCGGTAATGTCTTTTTTTCATTATACAGGCCACCACTTGGCGGCCTTTTGATCGGAAAGTCAGGATTTTTTGCAATCAAATTAACGGCTGCTTTGCTCTGCCAAAATAAACATCCCAAACGGATGAATTTCCAGATAGTAATTATCGCCGACATTGGGTTGCAATTGGGTGGCGTTAATCTGCAATAACAGCGTTTGCCCTTGCCAATCTACGGTGACTTCATATTGTGGCCCCATGTAAGCTACATGGCTGATGGTGCAGCGTTGGCTGATATTTCCATCCCGGTTCAGGGTAATGGCTTCCGGTCTGACGCCTACCGTTACCGATTGTCGGTTGGTGGTAAAGTTTGCTGGCCGTGGCAGGCGATATTGGAAAATCTCGACATAATCAGCACTTAAAGTCGCCGGGAAGATATTGGCATCTCCCATAAAACTTGCCATAAACTCAGATGCTGGCTGGCGATAGAGTGTTTGTGGCGTGCCAATTTGCATGATTTTACCTTTATTCATCACCAGTACCGCATCGGAAACGGCAAATGCTTCACTTTGATCATGAGTAACATATAGCGAGGTGATATTAAATTGTTGCTGTAATTCGCGGATTTTCTCGCGCATGCTGCGGCGCAGATTGGCGTCAAGGTTACTCAGCGGTTCATCGAAAAGTAAGACTTTTGGTTTGAGAATCAGTGCGCGAGCGAGAGCGACACGCTGTTGCTGACCACCAGAGATTTGGTCTACATAACGATCTTCAAAACCGCCTAAGTCCACCAGCTCCAGTGCCTCTTTAACCCGATCGCGTATTTCCGTTTTAGGTCGTCCTAGCATTTTCAGCCCGTAGCCAATATTTTCCCCTAGCGACATATGCGGGAACAGGGCGTAGGACTGAAATACCATGCAGATATCCCGTTGCTGGATAGAGCGATCCGTAACGTCTTCACCATCAATGAAAATCTTACCTTCACTCGGTTTTTCCAGCCCGGCAACCAGACGTAATACGGTGGTTTTACCGCAGCCGGATGGCCCTAACAGTGTGACCATATGTCCCTGTGGAATAGATAGTTCCAGATTATCGATCACGGTGTTGCTACCGAACCGTTTGGTTACATTTTTCAGTTCGACAAAATTTTGTTGTGTCATGTCGTCACTCCGTGATTACTGTGTATTTTTGGTTTTGGAACGAGAAATCCGCGCTTCGCCAATCAGATAGTCAAATAAGAAAATAATCGCCAGCATAACCACAATCAGGATCGAGCCATAAGCGATAGCAACCCCGTATTCACCATCTTCCACTCGATTCAGAATATAGGAGGTGGCTACGCGGGTGTCTGGCGTCACCAGGAAGACAATCGCGCTGACGGTGGTAATCGCACGCACGAAGCTGTAGATCAGTGCGGATAAAATCGCCGGGCGCAGTAAGGGCAACAGTATATGGAAGATGGTTTTCATCGATCCGGCGCGTAAGCTGAGCGAGGCTTCATCCAGTGATTTATCAATTTGTCCAAGACCAGCAATACCGGCACGGATACCTACCGGCACATTGCGCATGGTCATGGAGATAATGACGATGGCTGCGGTTCCGGTGAGATAAAAAGGTGAATCGTTGAAAGCCAGAATGTAGGAAACCCCGGCGACGGTACCCGGTACAGCAAAGCACAGCATGGTAGTGAATTCGATAGTTTTTTTGCCGCGAAATTCTTGGCGTACAACAATGTAAGCAATCAACAGACCGAGGAGTGCGGTAATGGGGGCGGCGATACCGGCGTAGAGCAGGGTATCCAGTAATGATGGCCATGCGCCATCGTGCAGACCTTGACCGAACAGTTTGATGAAGTTATCTAAGGTCAGTGTGTAATCTACTCCCCAATTGACGGTGAAACTGCCGTAGAAGATGCTGCCGTACAACAGAATGTTAAACACAACCCAGATAAATAGGGTGGCGCAGACACCCCAAACCAGTGAAGTTGGCAACGGTTGTACATCACCACGATAGGATTTGCCGGAAACCGTGACATAGGAACGTTTACCAATCCATAGGTACTGAACGCAGAAGATCAATAGCGAGAAGACCAGCAGCGAAGCGCCGAGAGTGCTGGCGGCTTGATAGTCGAGTTGAGAACCGGTGATATAGAAATAGATCTGGGTCGCCAGTACGTCAAAGCTACCGCCCAGTACCAATGGATTACTGAAATCGGCCAGCGACTGGACAATCACAATCAGGAAAGAGTTCGCCAGTGCCGGTTTCAACAGCGGAATAAAAACATTGAAGAACGTCTGATAGCGGTTAGCGCGTAGAGTGTAAGAAGCTTCTTCCAATGAAGGATGGATGGTTTTGATGGCGCCATCAAGGATCATAAATGCCATTGGTGTAAAGGCTAGAACTTGCGCCAGCCAGATCCCGGTAAAGCCATACAGCCAGTTAGTATTGGTTAAGCCAAACCAAGTTGCCATAAATTCAGTGATGTAACCGGAACGGCCCATCATCAGGGTGACGCCTAAACCGACCACAAACGGCGGCGTGACGATAGGTAAGATGGAAAATACCCGGCCAATAATGGCGGAACGGCGGGCGATTCTGGCGGTATAAATTGCCAGCACCAGCCCGAAGAAGGTGCAACCTGCGCCAACCGCCAGAGAGAGCAAAACGGAGTTGATGATAACCTGAATAATATGTGCCTGCCCCAGGATCGATATAAAAGCAAATGGAGCAAACTGACCGGCATCATCCGTAAACATCGGAATAAAGATGGCAATACTGGGATAAAGGATAAATATGCCGATTAGGGCAATAACCGTGACTAATGAACCGATAACAAAACTATCGCCGCCTAGCCACTCAAGGCGAGACAGGGCCAGAGTAATAATCGCGCCCAGCGAGATAAACAGGAAAATCGTAGAGTAGCCCAGTCCGCGACCGATAATAGCGGCACTGATAACGACAAATAGCGCGCATAATAAGGCATAACCTGCGTCAAAATAGTGGCGGTGAGGTTGATTGCGGTTTGCTGGCGTGAATGGACGTAGCAGCAGCACTGAGGGTAATAGGAACCACAGTAAGCTGATGTTTAACCCGTTCCAGCCATAGGCGGCGAGAAGTTCATCTTGAGTAGAGTCGAAAAGGCCGTAATCCAGGCTCCATGATGGCAGAAGCGCGAAAGCCAGCCACATCAGGGCAATCCACCAGAACACGGCATCCTGCTTCTGTCTGATAGGCAAGGTAAAAGCGTGAGACATAATTTCCCTCTGTTTTATTATTATTGTGTGGTAGCAGCAGTAAGAAGCTATCCTCATAAGGCGTTATTGGCGCGGGAAAAATAGGGCAGCCTGATGGTAGCTTCTAAGGGCGGGGGTGATCCGCCCTTGACTGACTTTATTTAGCCATTTTCACTTCTGTCACCCATTTGGTAATTAACTCTTTGCGTACATCACTGGCGCCATATTTATCCATGTCGTAATTGATTAGTTTTAGATCGGATAATTTAAGCGCCAAAGGAGACGCTTTTGCTTTAGTGTTGGTCAGAATCTGATAAGCTTTTCCTTTCTTCCAACTCAATTCCTGAGCTTCTTTGGATAACACCCAGTCAACAAACAGTTTAGCGTTGTCCATATTGCGAGCATTTTTGATGATACTTACGCCGCCGATTTCATAACCGGTACTTTCACATGGCGCGATAAGTTTTAGTGGCGCGCCATTTTCGACTTCCAGTGAATAATCATGCAGGAAACCGATACCAATTGCAGATTCGCCACGGGCGGCATTTCGTGCCGGTGCAATGCCGGATTTGGTGTACTGAGAAATATTGGCGTTCAGTTTTTTCAGGTAATCAAATGCCTGATCTTTGCCCCATAGCTGAACAAAGGTTGCTAACGCGGTGTAAGCGGTGCCTGAACTTTGAGGATCAGCAATCTGAATTTCGCCTTTGTATATCGGTTTGGTGAGATCTTTCCAGCAGGTTGGAATCGGCAGATTTTTCTCTTTTAGACGTTCAGTGTTGACGCCATAGCCGAGAATGCCGACGTAAACGGCGGAGCTGTAGTTGCCTTTACGTTTGGCCGGGTCGCGAAATTGCGGCATGATTTGCGCCAGATTAGGAGATTTATAAGGTTCTAGCAGATCCATCTCTCCCGCTTGAGATTGAGGGTCTAGGGTGCCACCGTACCAGACGTCAGCTTGTGGGTTGCGTTTTTCGGCTTCAATTTTTGCCAAGGTGCTGCCTGAACCATTGCGGACAAAAGTGGTTTTTACATTGTATTTTTCTCCGAATGCTCTGGTTTCAGCTTCACACAGGGCGTTAGTGGCGCTGCAATAAACGATTAAACGTCCGGCGGCTTGAGCGCTGTTGGTAAATGCGGCAACCACCAGACCGGCTGCGATAAGTGTAGAGAGAGGTTTCAGTTTCATTATTTTATCCTTAGTATTCAAAACTGCTTATTATTGGAAAGTGGCGATGCTACCCCTGCCATATGTTCCCTTTTACCAACGTCTGCCATTAACAGTGGCATCAACAGCAAACCCATCATGGCGGCTGCGGCCGTGAGCAGGGCAAACATTCCCGACCAGCCATAATGGGCAACCACCTGACTTAGCGGCCAGCCTGCGATTGCTGCGCCCAGGTAGGCGTACAATCCTAGATAACCTGTGACGGTGCCGGCAGCTTGTTTATGGCAATATTCTGTTGCTGCCAACCCAATTAGCATTTGCGGGCCAAATACAAAAAAACCGATACTGAAAAAACAGACTGCCAGCAGCGCGTAGTGATGAATGGGAGTGAGCCACAATGCGGTGACAGTCATAAATAGCCCAAGCGCAAACAGTAGAATCATTGGGGCGCGTTGGCCGCGGAACAGTAAATCAGATCCCCAACCAGAAAACAGAGCGCCGATTAAACCACCGAGTTCAAACAACGAGATCGTCGCATTAGCACTGAGCAGATTGGCGCCATGTGTTTCCGACAACCACAGGTTTCCCCAATCGTTAATCGCCATTCTGATGAGATAGACCAGAATGTAGGAGAATCCTAGCAACCAGATAGTTCTGTTAGTTAAGATCGTATCCCGCAATATCTGCATCATCGGCATGGGGGGCGATAGCTGTTCGTGCCGAAGCTCCAGTGAGTCCTGCCGCCATTGCCCCACACTGGGCAAACCTTGCTGTTGTGGTGTGCCGCATAACTGATGACAGAGCCAGACGCCCAATAAAATGCCGATAATTCCCGGCATCATCAACGCTGTTTGCCAGCCATAAGTTGTCGCCAGAAAAGCAGACAACATCGGGACAGTAATGCCGACGATATTAATGGAGGTATTCCAGTATCCCCACCAGAAGCCTCGCTCATTGCGGGAATACCAATGCGTCAGCAATCTGGCGCAGGGCGGCCATCCCCAGCCTTGAAAGAAGCCGTTCAGTGTCCAGATGATCAATAGTGCGGAAAATGATGAACAGAAAGCGAAGATAATGTTTAACACACCTGTCATCACTAATCCGGCGCCCATAAACCAGCGATAGCCGGTGTGATCGTGAAATACGCCAGAAATAAATTTTGAGCTGCCGTAGGACAGATAAAACAAAGTGGTTATCCAGCCAATATGTCCTTTATCCAATCCCAGTTCCAACTGCATAACCGGCATGACAAAGTTGAAGCTTTTTCGCGTCAGATAAAATGCGGCATAGCCAATGATCATGGAAATCAGCAAACGGCTGCGCCAGCGGCGATAGTGTTGTGAAATCTGTTCCTGGCTGGTGGTTTGCATATCCGGCTCCTCCATGAAAAGGAATATAAAGAAACGCTAATGAGAATGGATGGGATAAGGTTTTAGGCCACTAGGAATAATTCCTAGTTATGCTTGATTTTCATCAGAATTTGTGGGCAGCTTAACAATTATACGCGTACCGTTATCATTACTTAATTGCCAATCTCCACCTAACGCACGGATACGTTCTTCAATGCCCTGGAGGCCCAATCCGCCTTTTCTTTTATCTTCTGTAATGCCGATACCGTTATCACTGATTCTGAGTTCAATCACATCCCGGTGTTGCCGCAGGATGATGGCGATTCGAGTCGCTTTGGCATGTTTGCTGATGTTATTCAGTAACTCCTGCACCAGACGGTAAAGGGTAAAAACCACCGTTTCGTTGGTTGGATTTTGAGGAAGCTGGTAATTCAACTGGCAATCAATATCTCGTTCTTTAAACGCAAATTCATGGATCAGATGGTGAAGCGCTTTTTCTAAGGACATCTCTTCCAAAACCGGTGGGCGCAATTGGCGTAATAATTGGCGAGTAGATTGGTGGATCTGTTGGGCTAGGTTATTGATTTGTCCTGCGATCATTTCTGTTGCCGAGGTGGTGGCGGTACGTTTGATCAGCGTTGCCTGAATTTGAATGGCAGTAATATTCTGACCAATTTCATCATGTAACTCGCGAGCAATACTTTTACAAACGTCTTCTTCTGTGTGAACCAGTTGCTTCATCAGATTATGGCGGGCGGTTAACTCCTGCTCTAAGAGTTCACGGTAACGTTGCAAATTCTCAGCGAGCTGTTGTTGACGGCTGATTGCTATTCCCAGACCTATGCCTAATAACGCCTGAATGGTCAGGAACATTTCCAGTTCGCTTAAATCGTTAAAAGCGCCATTGAATTGCCGCGCTGACGTGATCATCAGACTCCCTAGCAAAGCCGCCAGTACGCCGCCTTGCCAGCCATAACGGTAGGCCATAAAGACATTAGGGATAAAGATTAGAATCACCAAAAGATTCTCAATTTCTGGTGACATAAAGATCTGGGCGCTCAGCCCTAGCAAGCAGAATAGACAACACCACATCAACAAAGAAGGGCGTAACTGCGGATCGGGATTGCTCGGTTGCAGTATGTTTTTTAAATGTTGCTGACGTAGATATTCATAGATCAGATAAACAAACGGTGACAGTAAAACACCACCGGTTAACGAGGTGAGAAACAGGTGGCTGGCGCCGGCAGTCAGCGTAAATCCCAGACAAACAGCCTGCAACATGCTATTGGCGGCTACGCCAGCCAACAAAATCGAGAGCCGCTGCCAATATAGGGTATAGCGCCACCAGAATTGTTGCACGATAAAGGTGGGTATTAGGCTGAGAAAGGGGGATAACAGAATGATATTGTGGGTAATAAGTTGTTCGCTGCCAAGCCATAGCAAAATGATAATCTCAGTGGCTAATAAGGTTGGCAAGTAACGACGTCCCAGTAGAATAAACAGTGCCAGCCGTAAACCTTGTGGCAAAAGTAGTGCAGCTTGTTGCCCATTGTCATTCAGGTAGAAGCTGATGGTCCACAGAGCAAGCCAGCTCAGTGAATAAAAAATCAGCAGAAAGAGTGATAACAGGCCGAATCGTGATCCTCCGTTCATGGGTTCCCCATCAGAATCTGGTGTTGCAGGGCGTAATGAACCAGATCAATGGTGCTATCACACTGGAGTTTGCTAAGAATATTGGCGCGATGAACATGAACCGTTTTATGACTGAGATAGAGTTGTTCTGCGATAGTTTTAACATTAATGCCATTGATAAGCAGATCAAATATTTCCCGTTCTCTGGGGGTTAGAACTTGCAGTGCTGTAACTTTCTGTGAGGTTTGACGCAGTGCTTTTAGCGCATCAGCACACAAATAGCATCCCCCTTGATGTACGGAGCGTACTGCCTGTACCAACTCTTCCGGGCCGCATCGTTTGGTGAGATAGCCGCAGGCGCCGGCATCCAGCGCGCTTTGGACAAATGCGGTGGTGTCATAAATGCTGAGAATAATAGTGCGAAAATCAGGCCGTTTTTGCCGTAACCGGGTGAGCAGGTGCAAACCGCTTTCATCGGGCATGGCGATATCCATCACGGCAACGTCAATCGGGTTTCTGAGTAAACCTGACCAAGCTTCGCTGGCACTGGCGTATTGCCCGGCAATTTCAAGATCATTTTCAAGCGTCAGTAATTGGGCAAAACCGGAACGGACGACTACGTGGTCGTCAATAAGTGCAACTCTAATCATAATTTTTTTAATGAATAATGCTAGGTACAATAAGTTGCATGATGTGCAGGAAAGGCAGGTTGTGCAAATTAATAAGTTGAATTTGTAAGAAAGCTAACAAATTTAGTGAGTTGTCGGATGGCTAAGTAGATGGAGGGGGTTGTTTCAGGCCAGTTGCTTCGCGTATTGCTTTCACATCAATTTCCGTGAAAGTGTAAACGTGTTCCGGTTTTGGCGTCAGCTCACCTTTTTCAATTTTCACCATTTCTTCCGCACTGGCTAGCAGATCGGCAAATAATTCATGTTTCATAAATACCTCGGTTGGCTATTTCAGTAAATCACATATGATATTTTCATCACATAGTTTAACCTTGCTTGTTATTTCAACAATTAATTTAATCCAAAAAATTTAACTGATTGGAAAAAAAACCGATATCCATCTATAAATTAATGACTATTAAGCCACACTCCGTCAATCAATTACTTTATGGAGCCAATTATTCGTGAATATTATTAAAATTCCCCCCATACCTAATCCATTCCCGTATATGTCACATCCATTAGTTAATGCGGAAGATCCGGAAAATTGTGAGATTGAAGCAGCTTCGCGTGAATATGCGGATCGCTTTCGCTTATATAGTGATGAAACACAAAGGCGACGTTTATGGCAAATGGGAAGCGCGCGGTTGGCGGGGTTAATGTATCCAAAGGGGAGCAAGGAATTGCTACAAGTGGGCTCAGATTTCGTAATGTGGGGTTTTGCCTATGATGATGAATATTGTGATGAAGGGCCATTAAGCGTAAATCCCGCCGCTTTTATCCATAATGCGGCTCAGCTACAGCGTGCTCTTGAATCTCCTGAATATCCCGTCAACAATGACCGTTACGCTAGGGCAATGCGCGACTTGCGTATTCGATTAGATCGCTATGCATCCCCTACTCTAGCAGGCCGTTTTTTTGAAGGAATGCGTACTTACATCATGGCTGAAATGTGGAAAGCGGTGGAACCAAAACCTTTGCTCGACGATTATTTGGTGATGCGTATGTATGGTGGGGGTAGTTGGGCATATCCTGTGCTCAACCATATTATTGCAGGTATTAATATTAGCCAAGATGAGTTTAAAGATCGCCGAGTTTGTGCATTGTCAGAGATGATAAGCAGCTTAACTGCATGGGATATCGAGCTCTACGCCTATATTAAGGAGCAAGCACGGGCGGTGGATGATAAGCAGCACAATGTAATTAGTGTCATGTGTCGACAATATGGTTATACGGTTGAACAGAGCATGGAGCATTATTGGGAACTGCGTTGGCGGGTAGTGAGCTTGTTCTTGCGGTTACAAAAAGAGGTATTGGTTACCTCATCTCTTGAAGTTCGTGATTACATTAATGGATTGACTACCTATTACAGTGGCTGTTTGCTTTGGGTTCGGACTTGTAAGCGCTATTGTTCTATCAGTGGTCTTTCCTATGATGATGTATTTGAAGGGGGAGAATTCACCGATATTCTGCCGCCGGAAAGTTTCGAATCGCTAGGACTTCCTTCCTTTGAATGGTGGTGGGAATATGATCCGGTTCGTAAAACTCACATAAATTAACCTGCGAGATCATGACAAGATGGTCTACACCACACTATCAGGACAACTTTTGCTGACCGAACTGAGCGCGGTGCAACCCAACTGCCAATCAGGCGCTATTTCGACGTCGATATAAAAAACTTCGCCCCGGAGATAAATCACCGCTTGCCAGTGATTGTTAATATGCTTCCACTTCTTATTGCGTGCGAAACCCTTTGTCTGCAAGGGACAATGAGCGGAGAATATCATTAGTGAAAGCATATCAACAGACAGTATCGGAATGGTTGCACCTTGTTGGTGAGCGCCAAGGCGTGGCTTTGAGCCTTGGCGGCGATGGTCACTGTACCGTGCCTTTCGGACAAGGTGGAGAGTGCATCGTTGAAGTACCGGATAATGACGATGTTCAGGCATTTTATCTCTATATTCCTTTGTTGCGATTGCCTGTAGATGAACTGGGCCAGTTGATGCTGACTCGGGCTGCCCTTGAGCTGAATATGTTCGGTCTTACCACCGGCGGCAGTCAGATCAGTTTGGACAGTCGTACTAATTATCTGGTGTTGAGCTTCTCTGCGTTGATCGAGATGTTCGACGAAACCGCATTTATGCAGACTCTGGGTGAGTTTCTCGATCTTGGAGTCAGCTTGCAGGCCCAGTTTCAGGTGATCAACACCCAGCAGAACGGAGCATCATCTGCGCTGCATCCATTACCCGGCTCAGCCATCGTATGCTGAATTTCGGTCATCTGAATAACCAAGGAGAATAATAAGATGTCTATTCAAGGTATTGGGCACACTCCCAACGTCACGGCATTGGCGCCCCTTTCGAACGGAGAAGTACAGACGCCGTCTCGCAATAACAATGTGCATCATCAGCTTGCTTCCCATTACACCAGCACTGGTCTTAGTACTCAGGTGTCGCCGGGCAAGGTGCTGACTACCACACTGAAATATCTGACATTGAGTGCCCCAGCCCGCAAGATTGGCACTGCCATACAGGGAGGACATGACTCTCATGCGCAGAGCGCCAAAGGTAAGGCGCGTTACTGGACTGGGGCTATTATCAAGGGTTTGGCTAATATTACTGGCGGCGCCAGTAGCGTAACAAGTGGCGCGATTTCGGTCGGGGTTGCAGGCGTTAAAAATCTGGCGGAATCCACAGGGCGTTTGCTGGCATCCTCTACTTTGGGGCTGGCTGGAGCGGGAGCGAAGGGAATCTCGCGCCTACCGCTTGGCGCGTCCGATCGTTTGCAGGCTGGAACGCGTGCCGAGCAATTGCTGAATTCTGCCAAGGTGATCGCCAAACCCGCATTTGTGGCTAAGGCGGAACAAGAGCCGTTGAATGCTGTGGGAGCTAAAGCAGTGATGGATGCGGCTCAATTGGCGAGAATCAGTTGCTCCAGTAGCTATCGGGATATGCCAGCAGGTTACAGTCATGCTACTTTGGCTGATATCCCGTCTTCAATACTGGCTCGCCGGGAGGATGGCACTGGCGGGACCGGCAGTGAGTTAACTCTGCATGTTCGCCCCGGCAAGGGGGCGAATGATCCTTTAATCCTTGAGGGAGATGCTTGGTCTGCGCTCAAAGTCGCGGTCTACAAGCGCGAAGATACGATGGTGCTTTCCTTTGTAGGCACCCAGCCAACCAAGCGCCCAGGTACTGTGAAGAGCGATGTCGGCGCTGCTTTAGGAATCAAGGATAGCGCGTTTCAGGATGCTGACCGCTTGGTCAAAGCTTTTACCAAACAATATGGCGGCAAGGTTGAAGTTCTGGGCCACTCTTTGGGCGGCGGGCTGGCGCAATATGCGGGTATCAAACATGGGATCAAGGTCACCGCATTCAACAGCATGGGATTGCATGTAGGATTGCGGGATCGGTTGGCCGACAAGTTGGATAGCGCCAACGTCACCCACGTCAATACCAGTAGCGATCCGCTGAGTCAAAAGGTCGAACATGGCGTTTGGGGGTTGGATGCTTCTTCTCAGGTAGGCAAGCGTTATGTGATTGAGCATTCAGGTGGTCACCGTATGGAGTCGGTGACCGCAGGTTTGGAAGCCTTACTGGCTTGACGACTCGATATGTCATGGACAACGCCTCCCAAGGAGGCGTTGTCGCAGCCAACAGACACTGTATTTAACGCAATCAAGCGTTATTTCAGCGCCTTGAGGATTTGCCAGGCCGCTTTGATACGTGCCTCGTTGGGGTAGTTTTTGTTGGCTAGCAGCACAATCCCCATTTGCTCTTGCGGCACAAATGCGACATACGCGCCGAAGCCATTGGTGGAACCGGTTTTATTGATAAAGAGCGCATCCGTTGCCGGCTCTGGCGGCGATAGTTCCGTGGCTTTATTGGCCTGATAAGCGATCTGCGCTGAGTTGCCGCTCAGTACCTGCTCAAGGGTAACGGGCCAGTGATAAAGCTCCCAGCCCAGTCCTTGCGTCATCTCACCCACCCGGTAATAGCCGGTATGGGTTGCCCGAATGGCCTGCGCCAACTTGCTGTCACCTACGCGGGAAGGATCGATATTCGCATCAACGAAGCCGATCAGCTCCTGTGCGCTGGTTTTCAGACCATAGGCTTCCTCATCCAGCACGCCCGGGGTTATGCGAATCGGTTTATTCTCTTTTGAATAACCTAAAGCATAATTTTTCATCTCCTGAGTGGGCACGTTAAACCAAGTATGGTGCAGACCAAGCGGTGAAAGGATCTGGTTTTCCATCAGTATTGAGTAAGGTTTTTCAAGGCGTTGGGCAACGATATAGCCCGCAAGGCCAATGCTGGGATTGGAATACTGGCGGTAGGTTCCGGGTGTGTACTTTGGCTGCCAGTGCTGAAACCAGTTCACCATTTTGCTATTGCTGTCGATCTCATCAGGGAATTGTAACGGCAGGCCGCCCGCGGTATAGGTGGCAATATTCAGCAAGTTTATGTTGTCAAAGGCGCTGCCTGCAAGTGGTTGAAAATGTTGGCTGGCCTTATCGGAGAAGGAAATGGCTCCCGTCACCTGCGCCCAAGAAATCAGGCTGCCGGTAAAGGTTTTGCTGATCGAACCTAATTCAAAGATTGTCTCTTTGGTGACCGGCGTGTTGCTCTCTTTTGACGCGTCCCCGTATTGGTAGAAAAAATGTTGACCGCGGAAAGTCACTGCAATCGCCATTCCTGGAATGTCATATTCCTGCATTAGGGAGTGTATGGTCTTATCAACAGTATTTGTCAGACGGGTCTGATCGGGTGTATTCGAGGCTTGAGCGCCGAGAGAAGCGGCAAGCAGCAGCCCGCCAGTCAGCACTGAAAATCGTTTTGTCATGTGGCGTGTCCTTAATTACAGTGAGATCTTTCGGTTCTGGATATTATCAGGATTTTTACATTTAATCTTAAAGTTGTGATCCTTATCACCTGACGAAATAAAACTTTGTACTTGGTGCTTGAAAAGCAAGCGCTTTCGTTTATTTATATCAATGATTATCCAAAAGTCGGATAAAAACTGATTTTTGAGCAAATAGTCAGTAACCAGAGAATTTGGTATTTCCTTTCGTTTTGTTTCCAATCGAAACCTTTTATGCCGATTTTTGTCTATATAATAGACTGTAATAGCGATCACAATTTCATTTAATTGCTTTTGCTGTAATTAAATCGAAAGAGAGAGAAAGCAATTCATCACAGGTAACGTAGGTTTGTTGCTAAAAATCTGAGGAGTATAGCGGAATGGCTGTGGATACCGTAAAGCGACGTGAACAGATTATCGACTTGCTGTGTCATGAGGGCAGCGTGCGTGTTGAGCATCTGAGCACCCATTTTGGGGTTTCCAGCGTCACTATCCGTAATGACCTGCGTTATCTGGAGCAAAAAGGTTGTGCATTGCGTTCTTATGGCGGCGCCATGTTGAATCAGCAATTCGCCTTTGATCGCCCCTTGCAAGATAAAGGCCGGATAAATCGTGATGTGAAATCGCGCATTGCGGCCAGGGCGGCACAGTTTGTTCAGGATGGAGATGCCCTGATCCTTGATTCCGGTTCGACTACTACGCAAATCGTGCCATTTCTTAAAGAGCGGCGTGATTTGGTGGTCATGACTAATGCGTTGAATATCGCCTATGAACTGGCGGGGTTTGACCGGATGGAGGTGATGGTGCTTGGCGGGAGTGTGCGTCAGAACTCCTACTCGCTCTATGGTCCGGCTGCGGAACAGCAATTGCGTCAATATCGCTTTGACACCCTATTTCTTGGCGTCGATGGTTTTGATCTGGAAGCAGGGATAACCACGCCACACCCCGGAGAAGCCCACCTGAATCGCGTAATGTGTGAGGTGGCGCATGAAATTATCGCTGTGGTGGATGCCAGTAAATTTGGGCGCAGAAGTTTTTGCATGATCCGTCAAGCCGGACAGATTCATCGGCTGATTACTGACAGTCGGATCCCCGATAACTACAGGCGGGCATTAATTGAACTCGGCGTGGATGTGATTATTGCCGACGAATAGCGCTGACAGAGATTCTTGCCCGCATGGGAGACACCATGCAGTCACTATTACAACTTATCCGTCGTCACAAATCAGGTGAAGCAGTGGGGATCTATTCGGTCTGTTCCGCTCATCCTTGGGTATTGGAAAGCGCTTTGCGCTTCGCTAAAGAGCGTAAAACCTCGGTGCTGATTGAAGCAACCTCTAATCAGGTCAATCAGTTTGGCGGTTATACCGGGATGCAACCAGCTCAATTCCGGGATGCAGTTTGGCAACAGGCCGATCGCATCGGTTTACCGCGTGATCGTGTTTGGTTAGGAGGCGATCATCTTGGGCCGAATGCTTGGCAGGATCTTCCCGCTGAACAGGCAATGAAACTAGCTGAAACGTTGATACACGATTATGTGGCGGCGGGGTTTCGTAAGATACATCTCGATTGTTCGATGTCTTGTCTGGATGATCCAACACCGCTTGGCGACAGGGAGGTGGCGGTACGTGCAGCGCGTTTGTGTCAGGTGGCGGAACGTTGCTGGCAGCAGGTGGGGGGAGAACCACCGGTTTATGTGATCGGTACCGAAGTGCCGGTACCGGGCGGAGCTAAAGAAGCATTGGCTGGAATGCAAGTCACGACGCCTCAGGCAGCGGCTACAACGTTGAGTGTACATCAACAAGCCTGGCAATTGGCTGGATTGGAGCCGATATGGCCGCGGGTGATTGCATTGGTGGTGCAACCGGGTGTGGAGTTCGATCACCATCATATCGAACATTATCAACCTGAACGTGCAGCGGCACTGAGTCAATATATTGAATCTCAACCCTATTTAGTCTACGAAGCCCATTCCACTGATTATCAAACAGCGCAAGCTTACCGTGAATTGGTGCGTGATCACTTTGCCATTCTGAAAGTCGGTCCGGCTTTGACTTTTGCCCTACGTGAGGCGCTGTTCGCACTCGATAAAATCGATGGTGAATGGAATGGGGAACCGGACGCGGCTCATCTGTGCGCCACGTTAGAACAGGTCATGCTTGAGCAGCCGGAGCACTGGAACCGTTATTATCATGGTACACCGCATCAACAGTTTATTGATCGTCAATACAGTTTGAGTGATCGCGTTCGTTACTACTGGCCGCATCCGCAAGTACAACAGGCAGTGAATACCTTGATGGATAACCTGCGTTGTCGCCCGGTTTCCCTTTCACTACTGAGTCAGTACCTGCCTGAACAGGCGCAGGCGGTTAATGCCGGAAGGTTGGATAATGACCCACACGCTTGGGTGCTCGATAAAATTCGTTCTGTGCTTTTGAGCTATGCGCAGGCTTGTGAGCCTGAGGTACAAGGAGTTTTAGCATGAATGAGCTGTTTTCCTATACCGAAGTCTGGTTGCGTGAGCATCATGCGTTGCATACTGCCAGAGAGATTCATCAACAGCCTGAGCTTTGGCGTCAGTTATATCAAAATCTGCAACGTGAGGAAGCGTCGTGGCGACCCTTTTTGCAGCCTTTGTTATCGGCTCCCGAGTTACAGATAGTGCTATGTGGCGCAGGTTCCTCCGCATTTATCGGGCGCACGCTGGCGCCTTGGTTGCGTGAGCAGTGCGGACTGAATGTGGTTGCGTACAGCACGACAGATATTGTGCCTTCTCCTTTGCAATATCTCGATCCGACACGTTCAACCTTGCTGATTTCTTATGGGCGATCGGGCAATAGCCCGGAGAGCTTGGCGGCGGTAAAACTGGCGGATCAGCTCCTGCCACGCTGTTATCACTTGATGCTGACCTGTAATCCCGGTGGCGCATTGGCGCGTTATGCCGAAGGGCGCGCTCATGTCTGTTCGTTGAATATGCCACAGGGTTCTCATGACCAGAGTTTTGCTATGACGTCCAGTTTCAGTTGTATGACGTTAGCAACGGTGTTGCTGCTAGGGCCGTTGACGTTGGAACAGCATGGGGCGTCGTTGATGGAGATGATTGCGTTGTGTGAGCGGGAAAGGGGACATTGGCAGACACAGATTAAGCGGCTGGCCGGCAGTGGTTTTAAACGCATGATGTGTCTGGGTTCCAGTTGTTTTACTGGAATAGCAGAGGAGGGGGCGCTCAAGATGTTGGAGTTGACCGCCGGGCATGTCGCTACCCGTTACGATTCGTCAATGGGAGTGCGTCATGGGCCGAAGTTTATGATTGAACGGGATACGCTGGTGGTCATGATGCTCTCTGCTGATCAGTATCGTCGTCGTTATGATCTCGATCTATGGCATGAACTGAATCATGACGGATTGGCGTGTCAAATTGTTGCACTGAGCGGCACTCAGGGGAAAGGGTTCACGGTGGTTAACAGTGAACAAGACGATATCTGGCTGTTATTCCCCTATTTGATATTTTTGCAGATGTTAGCGTTTGAAACCTCGCTGGCACTGGGCATAACGCCAGACAATCCATGTCCGACAGGGGAAGTCAATCGTGTGGTGAAGGGGGTAGAAATTTATCCCTATCATCCACCGTATTCACAAAGAATAAAATGTAGCAGGAGTGATTATGTCGATACCGAATATTTTAATGACCCGAATTGATAACCGGTTGGTGCATGGTCAAGTCGGTGTGACCTGGACCAATTCCCTGGGGGCCAATTTGGTATTGGTGGCTAACGATCACGTTGCCGGTGATTTGATGCAGCAAAATCTGATGGATATGGTGGTTTCTGATGGGGTTCAGACGCGTTATTTCACCCTGCAAAAAACCATTGATGTGATTCATAAAGCGGCTGAGCGCCAGAAAATTTTCATTGTCTGTAAAACGCCGCAGGATGTACTGACGTTAGTAAAAGGCGGGGTACCGATCCGCTTCGTTAACGTGGGTAATATGCATTTTGCTGAGGGAAAGCGTCAAATCCATAAGACGGTTTCGGTTGATGACAGTGACGTGGTGGTGTTTCGTGAATTGGAGCGACTGGGCGTCACTTGTGAAATACGGAGAGTGCCTGACGAAGCGGGAGAACCTATCACTAAGTTACTGGCTTGAGGGGTGAGTTATGCTGATTGATGCGATATTGATTGGGTTACTGGCTGGATTGGCCGGAGTGGATCTGTTCGATGGCTTGACTCATTTTCATCGTCCAGTCGTGATTGGGCCGTTGGTTGGGCTGATTTTAGGGGATGTACAGACGGGTTTGTTGGTCGGAGGGTCACTGGAGCTGGTCTGGATGGGCATGGTGCCGCTGGCAGGCGCTCAGCCGCCAAATGTGGTGATTGGTGGTGTGATTGGTACGGCATTCGCTATTTTGACTCATGCTGATCCTAAAGTCGCGATTGGCATAGCGGTGCCATTTTCCATTGCGGTGCAAGGCTGCATCACCCTGCTGTTTACGGTGTTCTCACCCATGATGCATAAATGCGATCAGATGGTGAAAGCGTTGAACTGGCGCGGTGTAGAGCGTGTGAATTATCTGGGTATCACCATTCTGTTTTGTTTCTACTTTGTCGTGGCATTTCTACCGATCTATTTCGGTGCCGGTGCTGCCAGCGTCATGGTACAGAAGGCGCCGCAATGGTTGTTGGATGGTCTGGCGGTTGCGGGGGGCATGATGCCGGCGATCGGTTTTTCTATGCTAATGAAGATCATGATGAAAAAGACTTATATCGCTTATTTCATTTTGGGTTTCATTTCAGTCACATTCCTTAATATGCCGATTATTGCTGTAGCGCTTGGCGCTTTTGCGATTGCATTGATCGATTTCTTTAACCGTTCCCGTATGGAAGAGGCCGCTGAACGCAGCGTATCTACTACTCAATCTCACACTCAATCTCAGGAGATGGAAGATGGCATTTAACGACACCGATGCGGCTATGGCAGCTAAAGCTGAGAACAGGATGGCGCAGGCGCTGGCAACCAGTCAGGTTGAGCAGGATGACTATCAGGACACGATACCGAGCGAGGATCTGACCAAAGGCGATTTGAACCGTATGGCGTGGCGCTCTTTGCTGCTACAGGCATCATTTAACTATGAGCGTATGCAGGCGGGGGGCTGGTTGTACACCTTGATCCCCGGTCTGCGTAAGATCCACAAAAACCCACAAGATCTGGCAAATTCGATGAAGATGCATATGGAGTTTATCAATGTGCATCCGTTTGATGTCACCTTCCTGTCTGGATTGGTGCTGGCAATGGAGCGGAATAAAGAGAAAATTTCCACTATTCGCGCGGTGAAAGTGGCGCTAATGGGGCCGCTAGGTGGGATTGGCGATGCATTATTCTGGTTGACTTTGCTACCCATCTGCGCAGGTATCGGGGCCTCTCTGGCGCTACAGGGCAGTCTGTTCGGTCCCATCATATTCCTGTTGTTGTTCAATATCGTACATTTCGGCTTGCGTTTTGGTCTGGCGCATTATGGCTATCGTGCAGGAACCAGTGCGTTGGCATTGTTGAAAAAACATACCAAGAAGATCTCCCATGCCGCTTCGATAGTCGGAATGACGGTAATCGGGGCGTTAGTGGCTTCCTATGTCCATCTCTCGACGCCGGTGGTGATAAACGCCGGTAAGGCCAGTGTGGCGTTGCAGAAGGATGTGTTGGATAAACTAATGCCGAATTTATTGCCGTTGTGTTTCACCCTGTTGGTGTTCTGGTTGATGAAAAAAGGATTTTCCCCGGTCAAATTAATTGGTTTGACCGTCGTGATCGGGATTGTAGGAAAGTTTGTTGGTTTTCTTTAATAAACGGCGCTGAGGAGAGGGAATGTTAGGTATTGTAATCACCGGTCATGGGCATTTCGCCAGTGGGTTGTTGCAGGCAGTGGAACAAGTCGTCGGACGACAACCTCAGTGCTGCGCTGTCGATTTTCCTGAGGGAATCAGTACGCAACAATTATTGGTGTTGCTGGAGGCGGCTTGCGCCGCCTGTGATAGTGGCGAGGGGGTCATTATTCTCAGTGACTTACTGGGTGGGTCACCGTTCCGGCAGGCGGCGCAACTGGCAATAGCTAATCCATGTTATGAAGTTATCACCGGGACTAATATGCAATTGGCAGTAGAGATGATGCTGGATCGTGAAGATATAACCTTGGAAACATTTCGTGATATGGCGCTGGAATGTGGACGGCGAGGATTAACCAGCCTGTGGCATGAACAACAGAAACGCAGGTATGACAGCCCGAATCTGGATGGCATTTAAGGAGCTTATATGTACCTGATTTCTAGTCGTCAAATGTTGAAAAAGGCTTTGCGTGAAGGCTATGCGGTTCCTGCTTTTAACGTCCATAATCTGGAAACTGTCCAAGTGGTAGCGGAAACTGCTGCACGTCTGGCATCACCGGTTATTCTGGCAGGTACGCCAAGTACTTTCAGTTATGCGGGGACTGACTACTTGGTGTCAATCTGTCAGGATGCCGCTCGCCGTCACAATTTGCCGCTGGCGTTGCATCTCGATCATCATGAGGAGCTGGAGGATATCAGTCATAAAGTGACCGCAGGTGTGCGTTCGGTAATGATTGATGGCTCGCATTTACCCTTTGAAGAGAATATTCGTAAGGTAGCTGAGGTGGTACGATTTTGCCATCGTTACGATGTTAGCGTTGAGGCGGAATTGGGGCGGCTAGGCGGGCAGGAAGATGATTTGCAGGTTTCCAGCGCCGATAGTTTTTTTACCGATCCGCTGGCAGCAAAAGCCTTTGTTGCTCGTACCGGTATTGATTCTCTGGCGGTAGCGATTGGTTCCGCGCATGGTTTGTATCATGGTGAACCGCATCTGGATTTTGATCGATTGGCGGCAATCTGTGAACAGGTGGATATTCCGTTGGTGCTGCATGGGGCATCGGGTATTCCTGAAGTGATGATCCAGCAAGCGATTGGTCTTGGCGTATGTAAAGTCAATGTGGCGACCGATTTGAAAATTGCTTTTGCTGATGCGGTAAAACGCTATTTCATTCAGCATCCAGATGCGAATGATCCACGTAAATATATCGCGCCGGGAAAACAGGCTATGCAGGCAGTAGTAGAAGAAAAGATCCGGATTTGTGGCAGTGCAGGCAAGCTGTATTCGTGAAGGTTCTGTTTTTTCATTCTGACTATAAGGAAACTGCTGTGAAAATAAGAACGTTAAATAAAATCACGTTGAGTTTATTAGCGAGTTCCGTGTTGTATGGTGCTCCAGTTTGGGCAGATAGCTGGCTGTTGGACAGTAACAACTACCATGTAACTGTTAGCGACGAACACGGTAAAGTGACGCAATTAAAATTTGAAAATCCAAAAAACCACGATCAAATCATTACTGACAATCTGTTTGAAATCACGTTGAAATCAGGAGAGAAACTCACGGCTAAAGATTTTCAGATTACTGGTATCAGCAAAAAGCACAATCGTATTGTTGTCTCCATGAAACATGGCGACATTCAAGTAAAAAATATAATTACTGTGGAGGGTAAAGATAAGTACGGCTCGTTTGAAATCACCATTACACCGCAGAAAAATGCGTTGGAGCTTAGCTCTGTCTCGTTGATACCCTTTCACACTAAAACCGCTTTTGTACACGGGTCTATCGTCAGTTCACCGATTATCAGCGATAGCTTCTTTATTGTTCCCGGTAATCCATTGATTACCACTGAGGCTTATAAAGGGAACTCTTCGCAAAAAATTGCACTCTCTATCCCGTTAGAGCCGGGAAAAACGCTAAGTTATAAGACGTATATTGGTGTTTATCAAAAAGGGCAATTGCGGCGCAACGTCAATGAGTTTTTGAACAATGCTCGTCCGCGTGAATATAGTCCTTACCTACATTACAACTCTTGGTACGATATTGGTTTCTTCACTCCTTATACTGAACAAGAGTCGTTGACCCGTATCAATCAGTTTGGACAGGAGTTGGTGACTAAGCGCGGTGTGAAGTTGGGTGGCTATCTGTTTGATGATGGTTGGGATAACCTTAAAGGAGATTGGGGTTTTAGTCAGGCATTTCCCCATGAATTCAAAAATCTTAAACAGGCGGCAGATCAATATCGTGCTCGTTTAGGTATTTGGCTTTCTCCTTGGGGCGGTTATGGTAAACCTGGTGAGCAACGTGTTTCCCATGCGGAGGAGTTTGGCTATGAAGTGATAGATGGCCGATTTGCGCTTTCAGGCCCTAATTACTACGCCAATTTCCATAAACGGGTACTCAACCTGATTCAACAACAAAATGTATCCATGTTTAAGCTGGATGGCACCGGCAATGCTGATCGGGTGATTAAAGGGAGTTCATTCACCAGTGATTTTGATGCCGCTATCCATCTTATTGAAGATATGCGCAGCACAGGAAATGAACTGTTTATCAACTTGACCACAGGCACTAAAGCCACGCCTTCCTGGCTATTTTTCGCCGATTCTATTTGGCGTGGCGGCTATGATGTGGAGTTTTACGGTACAGGTTCCAAAGTGCAGCAGTGGCTTACCTATCGTGATGCGGAAACTTATCGTAATGTCGTAACAAAGGGGCCGTTGTTCCCACTGAATTCGTTGATGCTGCATGGCATTGTTTATGCTAAACAGGCTAAGCATCTGGATAAACAGTCACCTAAAGATTTTGCTGATCAGGTTTGGAGCTATTTTGGCAGCGGCACGCAGTTACAGGAGATGTATATTACGCCTGAATTGTTGACCACCGAGGATTGGGATACGCTGGCAAACGCGGCGAAATGGTCAGAGGAAAATAAAGATGTGCTGTTTGATACCCATTGGATTGGTAAAGATCCCACCGATCTGGCGGTGTACGGTTGGGGAGCATGGAGTCCGAAAAAGTCGATTATTACTTTGCGCAATCCATCTGATGAAGTGAAACAATATTATCTGGATCTGCAAAGCGATCTTGAATTACCGAATAATCAACCTTCGGTATATGACGTTAATATCGATTATGGCGAGAATAGCTCGGTGCCGAAGTTTATTAATAAAACAGCGCTGATTACCCTCCAGCCGTTGGAGACATTGACCTTTTCTTTGACCCCATCGAAATAATCACAGTGTTATTAAGTGGCCCTGGATAAACTATTTTATTCAGGGCCGTGATTATTTGTGGAAACTATTATGGCGGTGTTTTATTAGAATAAAGTCAGCATATTGTCAATAATTTGATACTTCAGATGTATTAGATTTTGGCTTTACCAATAACTTTTTCTGCTGCTATATGTGATAAAAAACCTGAACGACTCCCGTATTCTGGATGGCTTGCGACGAATTGATCGATACGGCGGATCAGCAATGATGGAAGAGTGACGTTGATTTTTTCTGACTTCCCCAATAATCGGGTAATATCTACATCAACTAATGCCCATATTGCCCCCATATATTCAGGGTTTGTCAGGTAGTTTTCCACGCTGGTCGCTTCTGGTACTACTTCGTTATCATCAACCAGCAATTCGATATGCGCTTCAATTGCTTCACGGGTGCTTTCTATCGCGTCTGTAAAATTATCTCCGCCAGAAAAGCAACCTGGGATATCTGGGACACGGACGCCAAAGGATGAATTACCTTTGTCAATGGCAACTGGATATAACATTTACACCTCCAAGAAGTGGGCTAAAGCCCCGCCTGTTTTTGGATACTTTTTAATGTTGGTAAAGGTATGTCCTTTTGTGGGTGTTTTACCGTTACCAGTCCTTTCTTGGTCGGATGTTTGAACTGATGATGACTGCCTTTAACCCTCACCAGATACCATCCGTCAGCTTCTATCATTGCTATCGCGTTTCTGCTATCCATCCTCCAGCTCTCTTGTTTTGTCTTTGTGGAGTTATAATAACCCTGTAATGTCATGTGTCAAGATAATAGGGGTTATTGGCGTTATTATTAGTTGCTAGAGCAGCTAAAAAGTCGGCCATCCCAGTTTCATGAGCTAATATTAATCATAAGAAAATCTTGTCAGAATTGTCTGTAACTTAGTGGTGGAAGTCAGTCACTGCAATTGTTTTTGTACAAACAAATTTAAAGGACAAAACTAATGAAAGCGTTGATCGTAATTGACATGCTGAACGATTTTGTCACAGGGGCACTTGCTAATGAGGCGGATGCGATGAAGATCGTGCCGGTAATCAAGCGGTTGATTGATCATGCCCGGCGTCAACCTGATTGGCTGGTGGTTTATGCTAATGATGCTCATCGAGCTGATGATCGAGAAATAAGTATTTGGGGTAAACATGCAATGGCCGGAACATCAGGCGCTAATGTCATTGAGGCACTGGCTCCTATTGGAGCAGAACGTGAAATTGTTTTGCCCAAGCGATTTTATGGGGCTTTCGATGGAACCGATCTGGAAGAGGTTTTGCAAGTATATGGTGTGACGGAAGTTGTGTTAACCGGCCAACATACTCATTGTTGTGTCAGACATACGGCTTATGGCGCATTTATACGCGGTTATCAAATCAAAGTTTTGTCAGATGCTGTGTGTGTTTTTCCCGGCGTTGATCAAGAGGACGCCCTTAATTATCTTAAAACCATTTATGGCGCTGAGATTACAACGAGTAATGCTTTCGGCGGATTAACCTATTAATATAGTTAATGAATCAGGTTGCTGAGAATAGGTAGGCTAAAACTAATCCGGCAGATGCCAGTGAATATTGGCATCTGCCAGCTAAATATTAACTAAACAGCGGGTAAATTACGTCCATAATAGATTTCTTGTATCTCTTTTTTCAAAAGATGGGTAATTTCCTGCTTTTCAGTTTCACTAAGTTGTTCTGGTGTGGCATTAAATAGGTAATCATTCAGGTCAAATCTTTTTAGCATCATTTTTGTATGAAATAGATTTTCCTGATAAATATTAACATCCATCATGTAATACTGAGATTGCACTTCTTCAGTCATATAGTTCTGGATAGAGCTAATTTTATGATCGATATAGTGTTTCACGCCATTTACGTCTCTGGTGAAACCGCGGACACGATAATCCATCGTGACAATATCTGATTCTAATTCGTGGATCAGATAGTTCAGTGCTTTGAGAGGTGAAATAACACCGCAGGTTGATACTTCAATATCAGCTCTGAAAGTGCATATACCGCCGCCCGGATGGCTTTCTGGATAAGTGTGAACGCAGATATGGCTTTTATCCAAATGACCAACGACGGAATCGGGTAATGGACCTGGATTTTCAGTATTGTCTACATCCTTTGGGTCCATCGGCTCTTCGCTGACGAGTATGGTAACGCTTGCCCCTTGCGGCTCATAGTCCTGACGGGCGATATTCAAAATATTTGCACCAATGATCGAACACGTTTCGCTAAGAATTTCCGTTAAACGGTTAGCGTTATATTGTTCGTCAATATAAGCGATATAACTATCCCGATCAGCTCGGCTTTTTGCATAACAGATATCGTAAATACAAAAACTCAGGCTTTTTGTCAGGTTATTAAAGCCGTGCAATTTCAGCTTGTGCAATTTATTTCACCTCCTGGCTAATGGGTGATTATGGGTTCTCAGATAGTGCATCCAGCAGATATTGTGGTAGAGCAAAGCTACCGGCATGAACCGCTGGGTTGTAGTAACGGCAGGTAAAACCTGCGTTGTCAAAGCGTTGTTGCAATGTTGCCAGATCCACATGGCGTGGCGCCGGGTTTTGGCTTGCCCAGGCAAAGGTCATAATTCCGCCATAATAGGTTGGAATAGCCGCTTGATAGAAACTGCTGTCAGCAAAATAGTGGCTCAATTTTTTATGGCTGGTGACGGCTTCGTCCTGTTGTAGGAAACAGACACCATTCTGAGCAACAAAGATGCCATTTTCATTCAGGCAGCGTTGGCAACCTTGATAGAATTCAGATGTGAATAATCCTTCACCGGGCCCGATCGGATCTGTGCAGTCAGAGATAATGACATCGAATTTTTGATTAGTGGTATTAACGAAATTAACGCCATCGTCAATGATCAGATTAAAGCGTGGATCATCATAAGCGCCGGCATTATGGTTAGGCAGATACTGACGGCAGAATTCCACTACCCCAGCATCGATTTCAACCATAGTGATGCTTTCAAGATATTGATGACGGCAGACTTCACGTAACATACCACCATCGCCACCGCCGATAATCAGTACTCGTTTGGCGTTCCCGTGGGCGAATAAGGGAACATGGGCCATCATTTCGTGGTAGATAAATTCATCACGTTCAGTCGTTTGTATTGTGCCATCCAGCGCCATAATGCGGCCTAATGCCGCGTTTTCAAAGATGATCAGATCTTGGTGCTCAGTTTTATCGCGATAAAGCACTTTATCAACGGAAAAATACTGACCAAAGTTGGCGTGCAGGGTTTCGTACCAAATTTCTTTTTGTGACATATCCCGGCTTTTCCTCCACTGTGACAGTCATGAAAATTGGGTGCACATAATAACCAACAATTCTCACAGTTGCACGGTGAAATTTACCCCTTTGGAGGGATGAGGAAAAGCGCTATTTAACGTAAGCGAATAAACTTAGCGAATCTCTGGCGAGAGCATGGCACTTTATCGCATTAGACAGATAAATTCCTTTTAGGTCTTGGTAGCTTTCCTCATTGAGCTTATCCATCAATTGGCTGTTGTAATTAGTCAAATCCCACTTATTACGTTGAGCGAAATAAATAATGGCTCGTTTAATTTCCCGGTCAGGAATTTGGCTGTAACCACAGTCATATTTCAGGTAGATAAACACCGCTGTCAGGTCGGCCAGATCTTCAGCTTCATTTTCTGTCAGCGCTTTTGCGGGGTGAGAAAAACCGAAAAGAACCAGTATGTAAGTCAAGAGAGCTAATTTTCGCATTTGTATTATTATAATCAATCAATGTCATAGTACGTTAACATATTAATATATTTGTTAGGAAAAATTTATTTTTTAAAATTACTGTAAAGATCGACTTAAATCACATTCCCTTCGCTTGACCTTCCTGTAAGGGTAGCCCTTACGTTTCCTTTATGAGATGTTTTTTTGTTGTCTATTTTTTGTTTGATTTAACTAGGAAGTGAATATGCAACGACGTGATTTTATCAGATTAAGCGCCATTATGGGTGTATCCAGTTTGTTGCCTGTATGGAGCCGTTTCTCCTTTGCTGAATCTTATCCGACACTACCTATCCCCCCGCAACTGGAGCCAGATGCGACAGGGAAAATCGCTATTGAAATCAAAGCGGGAAAATCCAGTTTTAAAGCAGGAATGGTGACTAAGACTTGGGGTTACAACGGTGATTTGCTCGGTCCGGCACTGAAATTGACTTCAGGTAACCCCGTGACCATTGATATTCGTAATTATCTACCGGAAGAAACTACGGTTCATTGGCATGGACTGGAGATTACTGGCGAGGCCGATGGGGGGCCGCAAGCGATGATTGCGCCAGGTGGAAGTCGGACGGTTAGTTTTACGCCTGAACAACCGGAGGCGACTTGTTGGTTCCATCCACATACGCATGGCAAAACGGGTTATCAG
The DNA here is from genome assembly GCF_026153155.1 of Photorhabdus aballayi. Taxonomy (NCBI): domain Bacteria; kingdom Pseudomonadati; phylum Pseudomonadota; class Gammaproteobacteria; order Enterobacterales; family Morganellaceae; genus Photorhabdus; species Photorhabdus aballayi. The sequence continues at coordinate 66,188 of NZ_JAPFCD010000003.1, forward strand.
GTTGCAATGGGGCTTGGTGGATTAGTACTGATTGAAGATGAGAACACTATTAATACAGGTTTGCCAAATCAATGGGGCGTGGATGATATTCCGGTGATATTGCAGGATAAACGCCTAAATAACGATGGTCAGATTGATTATCAACTGGATGTAATGAGTGCCGCTGTTGGTTGGTTTGGCGATATGATGCTGACCAACGGCGTTGTTTTGCCCCAACATATTGCACCGCGCGGCTGGTTACGTTTGCGTTTGCTAAATGGTTGTAATGCTCGTAGCCTCAACATTGCGACCAGTGATGGCCGTCAGTTGTATGTTGTTGCCAGTGATGGTGGTTTGTTAGCAGAACCGGTTGCGGTTAATGAGTTACCGATTCTGGCGGGAGAACGTTTTGAGGTAGTTATAGATGCTTCGGATGGCAAATCTTTCGATCTGGTGACGTTGCCTGTGGTTCAGATGGGAATGACATTACCGCCATTTGAGCAGCCACTGCCGGTTTTACGTATTCAACCTCAGCTTTTTTCTAGCCGCACAATACTGTCGGAACAGCTTGCAACCCTTCCTGCATTGCCTTCTTTTAGTGGTTTGAATAGGCGTCGTTTACATTTGGCGATGGATAGTCGTCTGGATATGCAGGGAATGATGATGTTATCTCAGCGCTACGGTGATCGGGCTATGGCGGGTATGGGAATGGATCATGGGAATATGAACCACGGAGATATGCATCATGGTGGTGAACTAAATTTCCATCATGGGAACACCATTAATGGGCGGGCTTTCTCCATGATGGAACCTGCTTTTGATGTGAAACAGGGGCAGTATGAGCGTTGGGTGATTTCTGGAGTTGGCGATATGATGCTGCATCCGTTCCATATCCACGGCGCCCGCTTTCGTATTTTGAGTGAAAATGGCCGTAAGCCTGCTGCTCATCGCAGTGGTTGGAAAGACATTGTTCATGTGGAAGGTAAGGAGAGTGAAGTGCTGGTTCAGTTCAAGCATACGGCGGGAGCGAAACATCCATTTATGGCGCACTGTCATCTACTAGAACATGAAGATACCGGCATGATGGTGGGTTTTACTGTCAGTAAATAATTTTGCTGACTGCAATGGAGCATAACAAAGCGTTGTACAGGGATTATGGTAGGTATTAAAATAGGCATAGGTTTTGTATATTATTTATCCTGCTTAAATGAAGGTAATTGAGATGCTTAATGCAAGATTTGACTCAGAAAAGGCTATAGAAGCTATTCTGTACGTTGCCTCTACAGCACCAATTTCTGATATTTATCATGTGGGTAAAATTCTGTATTTTGCTGACCGGCTGCATTTGGAGCGTTATGGCCGGTTAATTACGGGTGATAATTATCTTGCAATGAAAGATGGCCCCGTTGCAGAGAATGCCTATGATATTATAAAAGTAGCCAGGGGAGACGGGCGCTTTATTCCAAATGGGCGTGATGTTGATGTTATTCGGTCATCGCTGTCAGTAGAAGGACGTTATGGAAATCACCAAATACGTGATTTCGATGAAGATGTGTTTAGCGATTCTGATATTGATTGCATAAATGAAGCAATTGAAAAATATGGGAATCTCTCTTTTAAAGAAATACGTGATATCAGCCACGATAGTGTTTGGATGGCGGCTAACCAGAATGGTGAGACTCCATTGGAAGTGATGGCTGACAGTTGTAAAGATGGTGATAAATTAATTGCTTCTCTGACTTCTGCTGAGTAGCTGATGACTAATCTTGGTAACAGATTTCCCGCATCTTTTAGGACAGATTTTTCAGGCAAACAGAGTTTGGCTATAGGAGATATTCTTTATCTTCACTGCCCTTTTACGACTCCGCCAAAGTTAAAATATCTGTTGGTTTGCTGCTGTGAGCTATTATTACTAAATAATAGTTTTGGTGTATGATCTATAGATTGGTTTCTCTTCTAAATACTACAAACATCCTTATCTTATGCCATACTTGCCTTTAGATATCCTAGGGAAAAGGAACTGTTCAACAATATTGCTAGAAAAATGGCGTATTAATTGGCATATCAACTGGTTATGATTTTTTATTGATTTTCATATATTTATTCATTAAAAACAATTGGTTAACTTTATAATGAAACACACTGTAGAAGTTATGATCTCCGAACAGGAGGTTAAACAACGTATTGCTGAACTGGGAAAACAGATTACTGAACACTATCGTGACGGCGGTAGTGAGCTGGTGTTGGTCGGATTGCTGAGAGGTTCATTTATTTTTATGGCTGATTTATGCCGTGAAATTCAGATCCCTCATCAAGTCGATTTTATGACAGCTTCCAGTTACGGTAGCGGTATGAATTCCACGCGTGATGTGAAAATCCTGAAAGATCTGGACGAAGATATTCGCGGTAAGCATGTACTGATTGTGGAAGATATTATTGATTCAGGTAATACCCTGAATAAAGTGCGTGAAATTTTAGCGCTACGTGAGCCAAAATCACTGGCAATCTGTACCTTGCTGGATAAACCTTCCCGCCGTGAAGTTAATGTTCCGGTTGAGTGGATTGGTTATTCAATTGAGGATAAATTTGTGGTGGGGTATGGTATCGATTATGCGCAACTTTACCGTCATTTGCCTTATATCGGCCATGTGGTTTTGTTAGAAGAGTAGTTTTATCTCATTTGAAAGCGGCAACTTTTGGGTTGCCGTTTTTGGCTTTGTGATTCAGGCATGGTGTGTAGAGGGCTGCGTTCCTATCTACATTTCGGCTCTGGTGCCTAATACGGCTTCCGGTCGTAGAACCATATCGGCAGATATCCCTGATTAATAGTAGAATTTATTCCAATATGCTGGACACTATGGCTAAAATTTCATTAACTACAGACGTCGGTGCCTCTTCAATTTTTCTTGCCTGTCTTGCACTTAGATCGACGGAACGAATGCCATTCGCTAATAGCACTCCTTGAGTCTGTGTACCGGTGCCCATTAATGTCACGGCAAAACCTGCGAACCTGGCATAATTTCCTCCTTGTGTTATAGGAGCAATAATTGTTAAACCTAATTTGTTAAAATTGTATGGACTTATTACTAAGCATGGTCTTTTGTCACCTTGCAGTTCTTGACCCGCGACCGGGTTTAAGCAAGCTTCAATAATATCCCCTCGTTGAAATATTGCCATTACACTTCATTCCCTACAGGTTTACTAGCATCCCATTCTTTTAATATTTCAGGCATCGGTGCTTCTGAGTCACATAGAGCAAGTAGATCGGCCAATTTATACTTGGGACGATGGTTTACCGCAGAGATTACAATTTTTCCTTGTTCTTCGACAATTGATAATTGGTCACCCTCTTTCAGGTGGAGGGATTTCAATAGCTGAGCTGGAATAATAGTACCAACAGAGTTTCCAATTTTTCTGACATGAGTGAGCATAGCACTTTCCTCGTAAGTAACGGTTATCACATTGTTGACACTGTAGAGTGGTTTTACCTAAGTGTCAACATTGTTATTACAGGTAATGTGATTTAATAGCCCATAAAAATGTTTTTTTTCATGAACTACTTTGTCCATTCAAGGAAAATTTGAAACATTCCTTATTTTAGTAAGAAACGATAGCCTTTTGTAACAACTTCGACAAGGTAGGAAACAGTCAAATGGAATGCAGGTGGTAGAACTGATAACCGAATTTTTTACCTAGTGGATAATAATATATTTATCTTTCCTTTTTTCTGTAGTGATGATGAATATATTTATCATGAATTATGTTGTTTTCTTTTTATTACCATATTGAGTACATTCGTAAAATAAAGAAATAAAAATAAATACTTAAGATTCAAATAGGCAGCGATTTAATAAAATAAAAATCTGTATAAATATTTGCTTAATTACACTATAGAAGAGGTTAAATATAACCTTTTCTACAGCGTATTTTGTTAGTGATCTGAAAACTTACTTTTTATTCGTCAATTTAGATACGGTTTGGCGATAGGCAAGTTCCAGTTTTTCACGACTATCAGCCGTCACTTCAAGATCCTGCAATTGACCATTATGAATACCGTAAACCCAACCGTGGATCATCACTTTCTGGCCTCGTTTCCATGCTGCTTGCATAATAGTTGAGTGGCCAAGGTTGTATACCTGTTCAACAACATTAATTTCGCACAGACGGTTCAGACGCTCATTCGGGGGTAATTCACCTAGCATAGAACTGTGTTTATACCAGAGATCACGGATATGTAGCAGCCAGTTGTTAATTAATCCCAATTCGGTGCCATCAATTGCGGCTTCAATACCACCACAACCGTAGTGTCCGCAGATAATGATATGTTCAACTTCCAGTACATCTACCGCATATTGGATAACTGAAAGACAATTTAAGTCAGTATGGATCACCAGGTTTGCAACATTTCTGTGAACAAATAAGTCACCGGGAGCGGCATCAATTAGTTTTTCTGCGGGTACCCGGCTGTCTGAACAGCCAATCCATAAGAACCGAGGTTTTTGTGCTTTCGCTAATTCTTTGAAAAAACTTGGGTTTTCTTCGTTAACCGATTCTGACCACTGCTTGTTATTAGCAAGCAGCTCTTCTATTTTTTTCATCATGATTCATAGCCTGGTAGTGTTTCTTTAAGATAGAATCATATACAACATCAATTAAAATTTTAATATTTTGTTGCTGTTTGTTTTTAATCTTTCTGCTGTTTTTGCAAAGAAAGTCAGGCAGAAAAGGAGCATTATGTTTCCACATTGCACGCAAAGGCGACCAGATAATAAAGGTGTTTTGTAATTTATGACTTATGCATTGGAGTTAACGCAGCTTACTAAGACTTACACTGATGGTGTTAAGGCGCTGCGTGGGATAGACCTGAATGTGGAGGTTGGAGACTTCTACGCATTATTGGGTCCGAATGGTGCAGGGAAGTCCACCACAATCGGCATTATTAGCTCTCTGGTAAATAAAAGCAGCGGTAAGGTTAAAGTGTTTGGCTATGATATTGATACCGATATTGTGAATGCTAAACGCCAATTAGGTCTTGTTCCGCAAGAGTTTAACTTTAATCCGTTTGAGACGGTGTTGCAGATTGTTCTCAATCAGGCCGGTTACTATGGCGTACCGCGAAAAGTGGCGCAAGCCAGAGCGAAAACTTATTTGTCTCAGTTAGATCTGTGGGAAAAACGCAATCAACGGGCGATTCGTCTGTCTGGAGGGATGAAACGACGTCTGATGATTGTACGTGCTTTGATGCATCAGCCTAAGTTATTGATCCTTGATGAACCGACTGCCGGTGTTGATATTGAACTTCGTCGCTCTATGTGGAGTTTTTTGCAACAACTGAATGCACAGGGAACGACAATTATTCTAACGACTCACTATTTAGAAGAAGCAGAAATGCTGTGCCGTAATATTGGTATTATTCAGCATGGTGAATTGGTGGAAAACACCAGTATGAAAAATTTGCTCAGCCGGGTGGAGTCTGAAACATTCTTCTTCGATCTGGCAACGCAAAACCCAACTCTTGAACTGGTAGGATATGATTATCGGCTGCTGGATGCCTCTACTTTGGAAGTGGATGTTCAACGTGGTCAGGGAATAAATAGCGTATTTACCCAATTAAGCGCTCAGGGTATTCATATTCTGAGCATGCGCAATAAAGCGAACCGTCTGGAAGAGTTATTTGTCAGCTTGGTGAACAACAAGCAAGGAGAGAGTAAATGATTCAGTTGTACTGGGTGGCGCTAAAAACTATCTGGATTAAAGAAATTACCCGTTTTGGTCGTATTTGGGTACAGACTTTATTACCGCCGGTTATTACCATGTCGCTCTATTTTATTATCTTCGGTAGCTTAATTGGCTCGCGTATTGGAGAAATGGGCGGTGTCGATTATATGCAGTTTATTGTCCCTGGCCTGATTATGATGGCGGTGATTACTAACTCTTATGCCAATGTTTCTTCCTCTTTCTTTGGCGCGAAATTCCAGCGCAGTATTGAGGAGTTATTGGTAGCGCCGGTTCCGACACATATAGTTATTGTGGGTTTTGTTGGTGGTGGTGTTGCCCGTGGTGTTTGCGTCGGTATTTTGGTGACATTGGTTTCTCTATTTTTTGTTCCACTTCATATTCATGCGTGGTGGATGATTGTTATCACATTGTTGATGACCTCTATTCTGTTCTCATTAGGTGGTTTGCTGAATTCGATTTTCGCTAAAACGTTTGATGATATCAGCATTATTCCGACCTTCGTATTAACGCCACTGACCTATCTTGGCGGGGTGTTTTATTCATTGACGTTATTACCCCCATTTTGGCAAGCGGTTTCCAAGCTGAACCCCATCGTTTATATGATTAGTGGTTTCCGTTATGGTTTCCTGGGTATTACCGATGTTTCTTTGATAATTACATTAAGTGTTTTGACCGCATTTATTGTGGTTTTTTATCTTGTTGCTTGGTATTTAATTGAAACAGGGCGAGGGTTGAGGACCTAAATCCGGTAATTTATTAAAAGTTTCTATTTTTGAAGCCCCCTAAATTTTGCTTACTAATTTTAGGGGACTAAATTCAATTTAAGCTACCTGAACTGGCACGGCTTTAGCTATACGGCTCATTATATTATCACCGTCAAAATAAGCGACATTAGGCTTATGGTGACGGGCATCTTCGTTAGGGATTTGTACGTATGAGCAAATAATTAGCTTGTCACCTACCGCAGCACGGCGTGCTGCTGCTCCGTTAACTGAAATTATTCTAGAACCCCGTTCAGCGGCGATAGCATAAGTGGAAAAACGCTCGCCGTTATCCACGTTATAGATATCAATAGCTTCATATTCCAGAATACCGGCTGCATCCATGAAATTCTGATCAATTGCACAGGAACCTTCATAATGCAAATCTGCCTGAGTGACTTTCACCCGGTGCAATTTCCCTTGTAGCATCGTGCGCAACATGGCTTTTCTCCTGATTCGATGACAATTTAGAATCTTTTTTGCATCAATAATGCCTGATACAACGGCGATTATTGCGTTAAATCTACTTGCTGATTATCGATCAAACGGGTTTGCCCTAACCAAGCAGCCATTAGAATAACGGCTTTTTTGCTTTCGGTATTTAACGGCGCCAATGTTTCCGCGTCACAGATAAACAACTCATCAGGTACAAAGCCCGCTTCGTGTAGCTGCGCGGAAGCTTGAGTAAGCAATTGTTCTGTGTAGCGTTCGCCTTGCGCCATTTTTTCAGCGATAGATCGCATAATCTTGCTGAGTTCTGGAGCGATTAGATGTTCATCGGCTGTTAAATTGTTATTACGTGAACTAAGAGCCAGACCATTTTTATCGCGCACCGTGGGTACTGAAACCAGCGTAATATCATAAGCCAGATCGGCAATCATTTTGCGAATAAGTTGTAATTGCTGAAAATCTTTTTCGCCAAAATAGGTTAAATCTGGTTGCACTAGATTGAACAGTTTGCTCACCACGGTTGAAACACCCCGGAAATGACCGGGACGACTGGCCCCTTCCAACATGGTAGAAAGCCCAGGAACGTCAACGTAAGTCTGATATTCCATACCATCAGGGTATATTTCCTTATCGGCAGGAGCAAATACCAGATCGACGCCGCGTTGATGAAGTTTTTCGCAATCTTCCTGTAAAGTGCGGGGATATCTTGCCAGATCATCTTGGCGATTAAACTGCATCGGGTTGACGAAAATAGAGACGATTACAATATCTGCTTGCCCTTTGGCAGTATCGACTAACGTCATATGGCCGTCGTGCAAGTTACCCATTGTCGGCACCAGTGCAATGCGTTTTCCTTCCTGACGCCAACGGCGGATTTCACGGCGTAGAATCGGTACAGTTTCGACAATCAGCATTGCTTAATACTCCTTAGTCTGTTTGCAGCCTTCGGGCTAACAAGGGTAATTTGTTAATAAAATGAGTGTTCTTTACCTGGGTAGACGCCGCTTTCCACTTGTTCTTTATATAAGCGGATGGCATCACGTATATTTCCTGCTTCTTCAAGGAAGTTTTTCACAAATTTAGGCGGGCTGACTGTAATGCCTAGTACGTCATGCATCACTAAAACTTGCCCATCAGTCACATTGCCAGCGCCAATACCAATTACCGGGATCTGTAATTCATCGGTGATACGTTTAGCCAAATCAACAGGGACGCATTCTAGTACCAGCAGTTGTATGCCCGCCTTTTCTAAGGTAATTGCATCTTTTATCAATTGATTCGCTGATTCTTCATCACGCCCCTGAACTCTATAACCGCCCAGAATATGAACTGACTGGGGAGTGAGCCCTAAATGAGCGCAAACGGGTACAGAACGTTCGGTAAGCATACTAATGGTATCGTATAACCAACTACCGCCTTCAAGTTTCACCATGTTAGCGCCAGCCCGCATAAGCTTAGCTGCGTTTTCACAACTCTGCTCTGGTGTGGCGTAACTCATGAAGGGCATATCGGCAATAATAAAAGTATAAGGTGCTCCGGTACGGACGCAACGAGTATGATAGACAGTATCTTCAACTGTCACTGGAATAGTGGTATCAGCCCCTTGCACTGTCATACCCAGTGAGTCGCCAACCAGCATGACATCAATACCTTGTTCGGCGAATAAGTGGGCAAAGCTGGCGTCATAAGCGGTAATAGTCGCGAACTTACGTTTTTCTTTCTTGAGCTGATTCAGATCAGTCATGGTTATGGGTTTCATTATCTATTTTCCTTCTCCTGCAATTTTTCTTGTTATGTACAGAAATCGGCCACGGACTGAACTGAGATCCTTATATGTAATGATTAGAATCAGAGGACTGCGGTTGCAGCCAGAGTGCCAGGCCGTTTTCTGGAATATGTTTTAGTCTTTCAGATAAAGCTTCCCCATCGGGAAATATGAGATCAGGGGCAATTTCGGCTAACGGGTAGAGCATAAATTCGCGTTGTTTTAGCCCGTAGTGAGGTACTGTCAAGCGTTCGGTATTAATCACCCGATCGCCAAATAGCATGATATCCAGATCAAGTGTTCTTGGCCCCCAGCGCTCATCTTTTCTTACCCGTCCTTGAGCCAGTTCAATCGCCTGAGTGTGATTGAGTAATTCTTCCGGTGTTAGCGTGGTCTCCAGCGCGACTACTGCATTCAGAAAATCGGGTTGATTCTGCGGCCCCATCGGTTTAGTACGATACAGTGAGGAGCAGGCAATAAATTCTGTTTTCGGTAGATCTTTTAATGCAGCAAGCGCATTTTTTACTTGCTGCATAGGTTCCGCCAGATTGCTGCCAACAGCGATATAAACACGAGCCATGATTATCAGCCGTTCCTGCTTAGTCTTGGTTTATAGTGACGGCGCGGCCGTGTACGACGACGGACGATCTCGCTGCCTAAGTCGGAAATCATACTTCGCTGCTGCGATGCATTGACTTGCTGAAACTCTCCCCACCAATGGGCAAGCTCTTTTAGTTCATTGCGGTTTTCGACATTGGCTCGCAGTTCCAGCAAATCATAGGCAGCACGGAATTTAGGATGTTCCATCAGCTTGTTTGCCCGCTTACCATGACGACGTGGTAGACGTAACTGTAATTGCCAGATATCACGCATGACGGTTGTCAGACGCTTAGGAATAGCAATGGAGTGGCATTGCTCATCCAGAATATCATTCATAGCCAATGCAAAAGCGTCGTAGTAAGCCAGGCCGCCTTCTTGGGACAGCTTTTCTGCATGTTCAACCAGTGGATACCAGAGCATCGCGGCGAACAAAAACGCTGGATTAACTCGTTTATCGTTCTGTAACCGGTAGTCGGTATTCTTCAAAACTTGATTGACCATACGTTCCATTGGCGAGTCGTTATTTTCGGTGAAATAGCGTTGAACCAATGGGAAAAGTGGTTGAAATAGGTGGTATTCGCGCAGAAGTTGATAAGTGCTGTAGCCTTGACCGGTTTGTAAAAGTTTTAGAGATTCTTCAAACAGACGGGCTGGTGGAATATTACTCAGCAGAAAAGCCAAACGAGAAATCGGTTCGGCGGTATCTTCGCTGATGGTCATATTGAGTTTGCAGGCGAACCGGATCGCACGCAGCATTCTTACTGGATCTTCTCGATAGCGAGTTTCAGGATCGCCAATCAAACGGATAACACCGGTTTCCAGATCATGAAGGCCGCCAGCATAATCACGCAGAGAGAAATCATTGATGCCGTAATAGAGGCTGTTTATGGTGAAATCGCGGCGCATAGCATCTTCTTCAATTGATCCGAAGATGTTATCTCGCAGTAACATACCGCTTTGTGCTTGTTGTGACTGATTTTTATCATCAGAACCCGTTTGTTCATGTGGACCACGGAATGTTGCGACTTCAATCACTTCCTGACCAAACATAATATGAGCTAAACGAAAGCGGCGTCCAACCAAACGGCAGTTGCGAAATAGTTTACGTACCTGTTCTGGTGTGGCATTGGTGGCAATATCAAAATCTTTCGGTTTCGTACCGAGTAATAAATCACGGACGCCACCGCCAACCAGATAGGCTTCAAAGCCGGATTTATTCAGACGGTAAAGAACTTTCAGTGCATTTTCACTGATGTCTCTGCGGGAAATACTATGTTGTTCCCGTGGAATTATCGTTATCAATGAATCCGAATGAGGATTCTCCTGTTCAACCTTCCTTTGTCTTTTCACATTGGATGAAGATTGATGGTGGTTTTGGCGATTAGAGTGAAGAGTTACGTACTCTTCCTGAGTAGAACGATTAGATCCGGTGATTGATCCTTCACTGGCTGCCTGTGGTTCGCGGTTAGTTTTCCCTTCGCGGATCAATAAGTTACGGCAGAAATTTGCTACTCGGTTAAAAATGGTACACCTCGATAAGTAACTAATCATATAAAACAAATAAAAAACAGCGGCTAATCATAGCCTACTGTGTATTTTTTGAGAATGGTTGTTATGACTAACCGTAACTTTATTCACGTTACCTATACATTTTACCTTGTCGTGGAATTCGGTCTAGCTCCCAGCGTGCTGTTGCTTTTTTCAACAACTGATCACGAGAAAGGTCTTGCCAGTTTTCTATGACAGGTTGATTAAGGAAAGATAATGCCTTAATCAGTAATGGCCGGGGATCATCCAATGGGATAGGCATAGCATGATTCTGTTTGGAAAGTTTGTTGCCATCCTTATTCAGAGCGAGTGGTAAATGAATATAGTCAGGTATTTTCAGATTTAACTGCTGATAAAGCGCAATCTGACGGACGGTTGGTTCGATCAAATCAGCCCCTCTTACCACCTCGGTTACCCCTTGGTAATCATCATCAATAACAACTACCAAATTATAGGCAAATAAGCCGTCACGACGGTGAATAATAAAATCTTCCTCAGCCATGACCGGATCGGCGTTCAGATATCCTTGCAGTTTATCTTCAAAACCGTAAACCGGATGACGTTGTTTGAATCGAATTGCTGCATGATCAACGGGCAAATTTAATTCACGACAATTTCTATCATAAAAACCATTAGTCTGGTGAATGCGTTGACGGGTACAGGTGCAGTAATAGCTTAAGCTTTGTTGTTGCAATTGATTAAGGATATGGCGGTAAGCCTCATGGCGCTGAGATTGATAGAGAATTTCACCATCCCAATGTAAACCGTAATGCTCAAGCGCATGAAGAATACGGTCGGCAGCACCGGGAACTTCTCTAGGCGGATCAATATCATCAATACGTATCAGCCACTTTCCCTGACAAGCGCGGGCTTGCAAATAGCTGCCAATAGCAGTGATTAATGAACCAAAATGCAGGTCGCCAGAAGGTGACGGGGCGAAACGCCCAATATAAGCGCGGGGACGTTCAGATTTTATCATATGGGGATCAGTGGCGATTGTTTATACCCGTCATCTTTCAAGTTGCCTCTTTGTTGGCTGCACTCACTCACCCCGGTCACATAGTTCTCTATACTCCCGGGGATTCGCTCCCTTGCCGTCGCGATGCATCTTGAAATCCATAGGGTATATACGGCGCCATGAAGACGCCGTATTCGGAACACCATTAATTAGCCAGCCATCTGTTTTTCACGGATTTCGGCCAGAGTTTTACAATCAATACACAAATCTGCGGTTGGACGGGCTTCCAAACGACGGATGCCGATCTCAATGCCACAGGATTCACAAAAACCGAAATCGTCATCTTCGACTTTTTTCAGGGTTTTCTCGATCTTCTTAATCAATTTACGCTCACGATCGCGGTTACGTAATTCAAGACTGAATTCTTCTTCCTGCGCCGCACGGTCAACTGGATCAGGGAAGTTCGCTGCCTCATCTTGCATATGAGATACAGTACGATCTACTTCATCCCTGAGTTGATTGCGCCATGCTTCAAGAATTAGCTTGAAATGCGCCAACTGGGCATCGTTCATGTATTCTTCACCTGGCTTTTCTTGGTAAGGTTCTACCCCAGCGATGGCGAGAATGCTTAAGGACGAGGTTTTACGTTTTTGCCCTTCTTGCATAATACTTCTCCTACACACGCACTATCAAACAAACCCCTAGCGGGGAAAAAAACAGGCCGCTATAAATAGCAGATGGAGCATGGGTTGGCAATTGTTCCTGCCATTAGTTTCACAATGGTGTGGAAGCAAATGTATTGCATGCCTTTACACCTTGTACAACCTGGCTGCAAATAATTAGGTAAATCGATAAATTAATTATTTTAGTACAAAAGTTAACTTATCGCCTAAAATCATCCCTTTTCCTGTCATGTTGGCCTGGTAACAGATAACTTCGACCCCAGAATTTTGCGCTTGTTCCAAAAGAGATGAATAATTATGATCAATATGTGCGGCCGCAGCGACCTGTCTGATGCCAGAATGCAAGACCGCAAAAAATAACACCGCTCTTTGTCCTTGTTCTGCTATGTGCTGCAATTCCCGCAAGTGTTTCTGCCCACGGGTCGTGACAGCATCAGGGAAATAGCCGCAATTTTCTTGGAGAAGAGTCACTGATTTCACTTCAATATAGCAATTAACCTGTTGTTCTGCTTGTAACAATAGATCTATCCGGCTGTTCTCTTCGCCATATTTTACTTCCCGACTGATTTTTTTATATTCAGAAAATTCTGGAATGGCATTTTTGGCAATGGCCTCAGCGACTAAATCATTTGCTCTGAGCGTATTAACGCAAATCCAATGACCATCCTGCGTTTCTGTTAATTCCCAACTGTTAGGGTATTTGCGCTTTGGGTTGTCAGATGTGGAGTACCAAACCGTATCTCCCGGTGTAGCACAGCCGGTCATGGCGCCTGTATTGGCACAATGGATGGTTAGTGTTTCACCTTCCGGTGTAATGACATCAGCCAGGAAGCGTTTATAACGACGAATTAGCGTGGCGGATTGTAAGGGTGGATGGAATTCCATAAAAACTCCTTGATGACTGATGGCATAAGATTGAAGCGGGTAATGCTACAATGCCGGCGGTTGAAAGTTAACTTTCTTTGTATGGAGTGTTTGTGTCTTTATTGCCTGTATATGAGGTCGTCGAGCCTGTTTTGAGTGCGTTGAAAAGTTCACAACAGGTCCTGCTTCATGCTCCGGCCGGCGCCGGGAAATCGACAGTTTTGCCATTGGAAATTCTGAAGAGAGCCGATTTTTCTGGGCGCATCATCATGTTAGAACCACGGCGGATTGCTGCTCGCAGTGTTGCTAATCGCCTTGCTGCTCAATTGAATGAAAATACCGGGCAGACGGTGGGTTATCGGATGCGTTCTGAGACGAAAGTGAGTGCGACTACTCGTCTTGAAGTGGTAACAGAAGGTATTTTGGCCCGAATGTTACAGCAGGACCCCATGTTGACAGGGGTTTCTCTGGTGATTCTGGATGAATTCCATGAGCGCAGCTTGCAGGCTGATTTGGCGCTGGCATTGTTGCTGGATGTACAGGCAGGGCTGCGGGATGATCTGCGAATTTTGATCATGTCGGCGACGCTGGATAATCAGCGGCTCTCTTCCTTATTACCTAATGCGCCAGTGATTATTTCAGAAGGACGAAGTTTTCCTGTGACCAGACATTACTATCCTTTGCCGGCTCACCAACCTTTTGAACAGAGTGTAGCCACTGTTGTATTGCGGTTACTCCAACAGCAGCAAGGTTCTGTACTGTTGTTTTTGCCGGGCAGTGGGGAAATTCAACGGGTATGTGGACTGCTTAAAGAGATAGTTGCTGAGGATACCGATCTTTGCCCGTTATACGGTGCGTTGTCATTGGCTGAGCAACAAAAAGCTATCGAACCTTCACCACGTGGACGCCGTAAAGTTGTTTTGGCGACTAACATTGCAGAAACCAGCTTAACGATTGAAGGTATCCGGTTGGTGGTTGATAGCGGCCTTGAACGCACGACGCGTTTTGAACCCAAAAATGGGTTGACCCGTCTGATCACTCAACGCATCAGTCAAGCTTCTATGACACAACGAGCGGGTCGAGCAGGCCGACTGGAAGCCGGCGTTTGTTGGCATCTATTCAGCCGGGAACAGGCAGAAAGAGCGGCAGAACATAGTGAGCCAGAAATTCTGAATACTGATCTCAGTAGCTTATGGCTCTCCTTATTGCAGTGGGGATGCTGTGATACTGCTCAGCTTCATTGGCTAGATATGCCGCCTGCGGCAGCTTTGGCGGTAGCTAAATCGCTGTTATTGCAGTTAGGTGCAATCAATAACAATGGTCAGTTAACGTCCAGAGGCAGAAAGATGGCGGAATCCGGCAGTGATCCGCGCCTAGCGGCGATGTTATGTGCAGGGTTGGAACAAGGGGCCGACATGCTGGCAACCGCTGCTATGCTGACTGCGATTCTGGAGGAACCGCCCCGTGATGGTCAGCCGGATATTACTTATTGGGTTGAGCAGCGACAGGCTCCTTGGTTACGGCGGGCAAAGCAGTTAGCTAGGAATATGGGCGATCATTTTGGGGAGCCGGACGGTGGACTTGCTGTAATGCTATTAGCCCAAGGTTTCCCTGACCGAATAGCCAAAAATAGGGATAAGGGAGGGCGTTTTCAACTGGCGAATGGTCTGGGGGCGATAATCGATGATGAAGAAAAGTTATCCGGCGAATCGTGGCTGGTGGTTCCTTCATTATTACACAACAATCGGAGTCCTGATGCGCGTATTTTGCTGGCTTGTCCTCTGGATATTGAACGACTGATACAGCAACAACCGAATTTATTTAGCGAACAGAGTGCCGTTGAATGGGATGACAATAAAGGGACATTACAGGCTTGGAAGCGGCTGCAATGCGGCAGTCTGGCAGTAAAAGCCCAACGATTGGCAAAACCTTCAAATGAGCAATTACAACAGGCCCTGCTAAACTGGTTACGCAGTGAGGGATTATATGAGTTGAACTGGTCGCCGGCGGCAGTTCAATTGTGCATCCGTATCCAATGTGCGGCCAAATGGTTGCCTGAAATGCAGTGGCCGGTAGTAGATAATGATGCATTAATGGCTTCTCTTGATGATTGGTTGATGCCGTTTCTTACTGGTGTGCGTGATTTGAAAGGGCTGAAACAGATTGATTTGTTGCCGGCACTGGAAAGCTTACTGGATTGGCAACAACAACAGTATCTGGATAATGAACTGCCTATTTATTACACTGCCCCTACCGGCAGTCGGATAGCAATTTGTTATTTCAGTGATAAACCACCTGTATTATCTGTTCGGATGCAGGAAATGTATGGCGAGCAGCAAAGCCCCTCTCTGGCGAAAGGGCGGGTAACCGTGGTGCTTGAATTATTATCGCCAGCCCAAAGGCCATTGCAGATTACGCAAGACTTAGCCGCTTTTTGGCGAGGCTCGTATCGAGAAGTGCAAAAAGAGATGAAAGGGCGTTACCCAAAACATCTATGGCCGGATGATCCGGCAAATACGTTACCCACTCGGCGGGTAAAAAAATATTCGCAGTAGAATTTAATAACTTTTTGCCGGCGAGTAGATTCATTAAAAGATATGAATATCAATTAATTAGCATCTAAACGGCTTTGGAGAATTTTGGAATGTCTGGTGAAGATCGTCAACCAATCGGACGTAAAGGCAAAAAACCGGTATCCCGCCGTAAACGGCCATTAGAAAGACGATATCTGTTGGATGACGATGATAATGGCGATGAAGATGATGACTACGATGATGAAGAGGATCAACCCATGACAACGAAAGGAAAGTATTCTCGCCCACCTAAGAAAAAGTGGCGTTGGTTCTGGTTGTTATTCAAGATATTTATTATTTTTGCCGTATTGCTGGCGGCTTATGGTGTCTATCTGGACGCCAAAATCCGCGATCGCATTGACGGAAAAGTTTGGGAGTTACCGGCGGCAGTTTATGGCCGCATGGTTAATCTTGAACCGGGTATGAACTACAGCAAGAAAGAGATGGTACATCTGCTGGAAGGGATGCAGTATCGCCAGGTGACGAAAATTACCCGTCCAGGAGAGTTTTCTGTCAGAGGTGAAACTATTGAAATGTTGCGCCGTCCGTTTGATTTCCCTGACAGCAAAGAGGGACAGATCCACGCTCTGCTAACTTTCAGCGATAACCGTTTGGCAGGGATCGAAAATCTGGAAAATCAGCGTCAGTTTGGGTTCTTCCGCCTTGATCCGAAGTTGATTACCATGTTGCAGTCTCCCAATGGGGAGCAGCGGTTATTTGTGCCACGTTCTGGTTTCCCGGAGTTACTGGTTAACACCTTGCTGGCGACGGAAGATCGTCATTTCTATCAACATGATGGCATCCGTATTCTTTCCATTGGGCGTGCCGTACTGGCTAACTTGACTGCCGGGCGCACGGTTCAGGGGGGAAGTACCCTGACGCAACAATTGGTTAAAAACCTGTTCTTGACTAATGAACGCACGTTGGTACGTAAAGCCAATGAAGCCTATATGGCTGTGCTGATGGATTATCGTTACAGCAAAGATCGGATTCTCGAACTGTATCTGAACGAAGTTTATTTAGGCCAAAGTGGTGATGAGCAGATCCGAGGTTTCCCTCTGGCGAGCCTCTACTATTTTGGTCGTCCAGTGGATGAATTGAGTTTAGATCAACAGGCGTTGCTGGTCGGTATGGTGAAAGGCGCTTCACTCTATAATCCGTGGCGTAATCCTAAACTCGCTCTCCAGCGTCGTAATGTGGTGCTCAAGCTGTTACAAAACCAGCAAATTATTGATGAAGATCTTTATAAATTACTGAGCGCTCGTCCACTGGGGGTAAAACCGAAAAGTGGTGTTATTACCCCACAACCGGCGTTTATGCAGCTCGTTCGTAAGGAGTTGCAGGACAAACTGGGGGATAAAGTCAATGACCTGTCCGGCGTGAAAATCTTCACGACATTGGACCCGGTATCTCAGGATGCGGCTGAAAACGCAGTAGAAGAGGGGATTGCCAGCCTGAGAAAAACCCGCAAAATTGCTGATCTTGAAGGGGCAATGGTCATTGTCGATCGCATCAGTGGTGAAATCAGGGCGATGGTTGGCGGTTCTCAACCTCAATATGCGGGATTTAACCGAGCAATGATGGCGCGTCGCTCAATTGGCTCACTAGCGAAACCATCTACCTATTTGGCGGCCTTGAGTGAACCTGATCAATATCGGTTGAATAACTGGCTGGCAGATGAACCCTTGGTAGTAAAACTACCGAACAGCAAAGCTTGGGAACCGAGAAATTATGACCGTCGTTTCCGTGGGCGTGTCATGTTAATAGATGCGCTGGCGAATTCTTTGAATATTCCTACGGTGAATCTTGGTTTATCTGTTGGTCTTGATCATGTCAGCAACACCTTGATTCGGCTTGGCGTACCAGAGGAAGTGATTCAGCAGGTTCCGGCTATGTTACTGGGTTCTCTCAGCTTGACACCTTTAGAAGTGGCGCAAGAATACCAGACGATGGCGAGTGGCGGCAACCGCGCGACACTTTCCGCGTTACGTTCTGTTATCACGGAAGATGGCACTGTGATATATCAGAGTTACCCACAGGCTGAACGGGCGGTACCGGCTCAGGCGGCTTATCTGACGCTGTATGGTATGCAGCAGGTGGTAGCGAACGGAACTTCTCGTTCTCTGGCAGCCAAGTTTGGTCGCTATAATCTGGCGGGTAAAACGGGCACTACCAATGATCTGCGTGATAGCTGGTTTGCCGGAATCGATGGTAAAGAAGTGGTGATAGCATGGGTTGGCCGCGATAGCAACGAACCGACCAATCTGACCGGTGCTACAGGGGCGTTGAATGTGTATCGCCGTTATCTGGAAAATCAGACGCCGCTGATGCTGAATAACATTCCACCGGAAGGCATCGTCGATATGGCGGTTAATCAGGATGGCAGCTTTAGTTGTAGCGGCAGTGGTTGGCGAATATTACCGGTTTGGACTTATGATCCACAGAGTTTGTGCCAGCAAACCGCGGTATCAGCACCTGTTCAACAGCAAGAAGAAGCGCCGGGCTGGTTACGAGAGATGTTTGGACAATAATATACCCGTCATCTTTAAATCCATAGGGTATAAATATTTGATAAGATAGATGACAAAACGCTGATCTTCTGGTCAGCGTTTTGACTTTCTGAGTATTGTTTTCCTGAATATTGTTTTTCGTCTGCAAAGCCACCTTTCACCGTTTTTTTCACCAGTTTCCCAAACATACCGCGTCATTACCTTTTCGGCTTTACACCATTATCGCAGTAGTAATGCTCACAAACGTTTCATGTTTGTATGAAAAATGTTGCAAAATATAGGTTTCCGCCCCCATCTGAGACGAAAAAATCGGCAGCTTTCGGAATATTCCTATATCTTTCTAAAGTGAAATCTGATGAATTATTAATCATGAATATTAAGTAATAGGTGGTAAGAACATGATAATTCCAGTCAGATCCACTCTTCATGCGTTTGGTCAATGGAGAAGTCAATAGATGGCAATAGGATATTTTCTGCTCGTTGGTGACAAAACAACTTGTGGCGGACAGATTATTACCGGTGACCACACCATGACATTCAATGGACGGGCAACCGCTCGTGAAGGGGATAAGGTTACCTGTGGCAAACATCCCGGTGCTTACACGATTGTTGGTGGTGTATCCGATGTGTTTGATATGGGACGCAAGTTGGCTGGCACACTGGACAGTGTGAGTACTTGCCCCTGCCGGGCCAGATTCATTAATTCGGAGATGGATAGCTATGAGAAACAGGATAAGGCTGCTGACCGAGTTGTCGCTCCTGCGAATATAGTGATGCAGAGTTTCTCCTCGCCGACAAAGGAAGCGGGTAGTATTCAGCCAAAGCCGTCTGTAACGCCGACGCCTCCGCCGCCGATACCGGTATTTGCGAAATCCTGCCTGCGGGGTAAAGGTTGTACTGATGCGGGAACCGAAGCCGAACCCGCAGATAATTTCGGCAGGATGGCGATATATCAGGTTCCGTCATCTCCTGCTGCTGTAACGCCGCAAAAACCAGAACCGCCTCCACAGGCAAACAACACCCACCTGAACCGGATAAACCGCAGGATAAAAAATTACCGTGGTATAAACGGTGGTTCCGTGATGGTGAAGATAAAGCCGAAGCAGCCGCTGCCGCCGTGGCCGCAACTGCCCGCAGCGCGGTAGCGGAAGGGGAAGGGCTGGTGATGCGTTACATTGGTGGTAGCGCCATCAGTGCAGGTCGTTGGTTAGCGGCCCCGAATCCGGTAACAATTGGGTTAATGGGGCTGTTTTATTCACCTAAGTTGAATGACGGAGAGGAAGATTACCTAACCCCATATCGTCTGAGACAGATAGCGGAACAGTATGGTAAAGCTTCTACTCGCGTGCGTTTTCGCTGGATCAGAGATGAAAAAAGCGGCAGGATAACGGTTCAGGGATATCACGTCAGCCCGGAAGGCGGTCTGGATAAAGTGCCGGTTCGCATGATGACGCTGAATCGGACCACCGGTAATTACGAGTTCTGGGAACCGGGAGAGAACCGGCCGACGATTTTATGGACGCCGAACGAACAGGAGTTTAAGGTTCCAGCCCATACCGGGAATGAGGAACGACCATTTATTCCGTCGCAAATAACCGTGTTGCCGATCCCGGATAAAATGGGCAGCGATATTGAATCGTTACCTATGCCGGAAGAGAAGGATTTCCGCGATTATATTCTGGTACTCCCTATTCCGAATATGCCGCCGGTGTATGTGTATTTGAGTAAACCGCCGGTGAAATTGTTTGAAGTGGATTTGTATAGAAACTTTGCGGGCAGGCTAAGAAATGGAACACATGCGGATCATATGCCTTCGGTTGCTGCGGTTAAGGCAAGGTTAAAAGCGTTATATCCTAAATTATTACCTTCCGAATTAAATTCTGATTCTAAAAATGTATCTGCAATTATTATTCCGGAAGAAGTACATCAAAAACTCAGTCAAACTTATGGAGGGCGAAATTCGTCAGAACAGATTGAAAGAGATTCGCAAGATTTACGTGCGGCATTAGATAGGAACTTTGATGCTATAAAACCGAGCTTGAAAAGATATGGTGCAACAGAAGTACAGCTTGAAAATGCTCGCCAGAGGATGCATAAAATAAACGAGGAACAAGGGTTGTATAAATGACAGTCAATGTAGAGGTACTAATAAACAATCTAGGAAGAACTTATCAGGAAATTTTTAATGAAGGGTTAATTCCTTATAAAACCAAACCTACAGGGTTTGCTGGAGATCCTGATATATCTTTAAATATGGCTAAAGAAGGTGTTTACTTATCCTTTAGAAGGGTTAATAAAGTTTTATTTGCTATAGAGCTTACTTTAATTGACGAGAAGAAACCACAATACCGGTTTCCAAATGAGCTACCTTCACCGTTAGTTCCGATGATGTCTCGGCAATGGGTTCATGAGCATTTTGGAAATCCTGAAAAATCACTTCCTCCACAGAAAATATTAAAGAGAGATACTGGCTGGACAGAGTTATATACACTACTAGATTTTCGTCTTCCAACTAGTATGCAAATTAATTACGATTTACTAGAATGTGTTAAAGTAGTAGCATTCTTACCCACATCAGAAGTACGTTGGTAGTCAATAATAAACATGGGAGATTTTTTAAGAGCCAATTCGTTTGCGAGCAGCTTGGAAATCCAAATCGCAGATGAATTGGTTTCACCAATAACAGGTGTTATACAAATAATGGCGGTTAATGTTGAACTACTAATTAATAGCTTAGGTAGAACCTACCAAGATATTTATGATGAGGGATTAATTCCTTATAAAATAGGCATATAAAAATGCACGTCAATAAAAGGAAAAAGTAGGATGAATTTAAAAAATAAATTGGAAGATTATACGGAAGCTGAATTTATTGAATTTATGAAAGAAATTTCCAAAGAAAATCTTGCAAAAACAGATGAAAAGCTAAATGTATTATTATCTCATTTTGAGAAAGTGACTGAGTATCCATCAGGAATAGATATTATTTATTATGCTAATTCTGATAGTGAATGTACCCCTGAAGCAATAGCAAAAAATATTAAAGAATGGCGAGCTAAAAACGGCAAGCCCGGCTTTAAAAAATAATAGAAATTAGGTGAAAGAGGGAAAGGATTTCCTAGATTATATTCTGGTATTTCCTATTATGAATATACCAATAGTATATTTGAGTGAAAATAAAGATATTCAACTTTGGATAAAAATATTATTACTTGTGTAGAATATCAAAAACGGAATCAGAAGAATAATGATAATATAAGCAGTGACTAATATTGAGAAATTAATTAAATATCTTGGTAAAATATCTGAATATTAATTAAAAAATGATGATCTGCCTAAATTAATATTTAAATTTCAGTTTAATATTGTCTTTAATTATATGAATATAAAAAGTGATGAAAAGGAATTATTTGCCAACTTTGGAATAAAACCTATACAGATTAATCCAATTCCTTTCTAATCATTTGGGATAAACTTTATCAACAGGCTAAAAATATCATATATGATTTTTATATTTCTCACCCATTAAAAAATTTCATATTTTCTCGCTGTTTTGATAACAAAATCAAACAACATCGCTAATGATTTTCGGTGCCCATATGCTAACATGATTAGAAGTTTTTTATTTTATAATTACGGATGTAATAAATAATCACTTGTATAAACAGTTTGATATTATATTTTAAAGGAGATATATGAAAAATGCAGCGCAAATTGTGAATGAAGCTTTAAATAAAGGAATTACTCTGTTTGTTGCTGATAATCGATTACAATATGAAACTAGCTGTGATAGTATTCCAACAGAATTATTCAGTGAATGGAAAAATTATAAACAAGAGTTGATCGACTTCTTGAGCCAGATCGATGCAGAAGAAGAAATTCAAACATATCAGTTACAGAATATCCAACGTGATGGCAATGCAGAACATTATCCACTCTCATTTGCTCAGCAACGCCTGTGGTTTATCGACCAACTTACCGAAGGTAGTTCCCAATATAATTGTCCCGGATATTTGAGATTACGGGAACAACTGAATTTCAACGCTTTTAAGGCTGCGGTAAAAACGTTGCTTGAGCGTCACGAAGCGTTACGTACCCATATTAAAATTATTGATAATGAGCCACGGCAAGTCATAACACATTCCTATGATTTACCCATTACACTACATGATCTGACCGCATTCTCTGAAACTGAGCAAGAATCTCAAGTCAAAAGATTCAGTAAAGAAGAAGATAATTTGGTTTTTAATCTCAGTACTGATTTGATGTTACGTATTCGCTTGGTAAAACTGGCCGAAAATGATTATGTGATTATCTATACAATTCACCATATTGCCTGCGATAGCTGGTCAATAGAAATCTTTATCAATGAATTTATCACCTTATATCGAGCATATAATAAAGGAGAAATAGCCCCATTACCGCCACTTAAAATTCAATATACCGATTATGCTCAATGGCAACGAAACTGGTTGCAAGGTGATATTCTGAAAAAACAACTGGATTATTGGCAAACCCAGTTATCAGGTATTTCTCCACTTCACCGTTTTCCACTGGATAACCCACGACCAGAGAAACAGAATTTCGAGGGGCATCTGAATGAACAACGTATTTCAAAGGATTTGACACAAGAAATAACAGCATTATGTCACCAACATAAAGTCACACTATTCATGTTTCTGGAGACAGCCTTTGCCGTATTGTTGAGTCGTTACAGTAATGAAAAAGACATTCTGGTCGGAACGCCACTTGCAGGGAGAAGACACCATGATATTGAGCCTCTGATTGGCTTTTTTGTTAACTCTCTGGTGATCAGAACGGATTTATCCGGCCAGCCTACTTTCAGTGAGTTATTAAAGCAGAATAGTCGTACTATCTTGGATGCTTATGCACATCAAGATCTGCCATTTCAAATGCTGGTAGAAAAAATCAGTCCGGGACGGAACTTAAATTATAACCCTATATTCCAAATCGCTTTTACTCTGGAGAATACTCAGCGTAATACGATACTGGCGCAGGATAATAATATTGAGTTTGAAGAACGTCTGCTTTTGAAAGTCCGATTTGATTTGGAAATTCATATTTATGAAGAAGAGGAAGGTGGATTATCCCTTTTATGGGTTTATGACAGCAGTTTATTCAACAATATTACCATTGAAAGATTACTCGCCAATTATGAAACCTTGCTTGCTAATATTGTTAGTGGAATGAAGCCATGTATTGGCTCCGATCTGATATATAGGGAACCTTATGTCCATGATATTCCATTATTAGCAGAGGCTGAAATACACACTTTATTACATGAATGGAATGGCCTACCGGATCATAGCCAGCATAGCGGCTGTTTTCATGAACTGTTTGAGGAACAAGCTGCCCGATATCCTGAAAAAATAGCAGTTATTTTTGACGGTAACTCATTAAGTTATCAGGAATTAAATAAACAAGCTAACCAACTCGCTCATTACTTGACAGGACAAAAGATTAAACCAGAAACATTGGTTGCACTCTGTATTCCTCGTTCAATACGCGCTGTAGTAGCACTACTGGGGATTATTAAAGCAGGAGGGGCTTATTTGCCGTTAGATCCCAGCTATCCGAAATCCCGTCTGCAATATATGTTAGAACACAGCGAAGCTGAGTTCATTCTGACCGAAACAAATCTGATAGAAAAACTCCCCATCAGCCAGCAGAAAGTCGTCTGTTTGGATACTGAGATAATACAATCACAATTGCAGCACATGCCTACGGACAATATCGCTGAACGCCTATACCCACTGACGGAAAATAATCTGGCTTACGTCATTTATACCTCTGGTTCTACGGGTAAACCGAAAGGGGTTATGTTGGAACATAAGGGATGGGTAAATCTGGCGCTTTCACAGGCAGGTTTATTTGGTGTTGATTCATATAGCCGGGGATTGCAGTTCGCTTCCTGGAGCTTTGATGCCATGATTTTAGAAATATCTATGATACTGGCGTATGGAGCAGCACTTTATTTAATTTCAGAAACTCAACAGCATACCCCTGAATATTTGGATGAATTAGTTGATAAGCACCAGATTACCCATGCTGTATTATCACCTGCTTTGTTGCCTTACCTGGACTTTAATAAGTGGCGTTCCGTTTCAACCTTGCTTTTAGCAGGGGAAGCGGTACCACCACAGATCGCTGTTCGTTGGTCACAGGACAGAAAATTGTTCAATGTATATGGCCCGACAGAATGTACCGCCATTGTAACTTCGGGCTTATTAACTGATGACAAAATTACGATTGGGAAACCATTGCCCAATACTGTTATCCGTATTCTTGATCCATCAGGCAATTTAGTACCTATTGGTGTTGCCGGGGAATTATGTATTAGCGGCATCCAACTGGCTCGCGGGTATTTGAATGCCCCTGAAACAAACGCAACGAAATTTATTACTGATTTGACGGATAAATCCCAATCCCAACGTTTATACCGAACGGGAGATTTAGCCCGTTGGTTGCCTGATGGTAGTGTGGAATTTATTGGCCGGATTGACTCTCAAATCAAGATTAGAGGATTCAGGATTGAGTTGGGAGAAATAGAAACTGCACTGGTGGGACATGACGCCTTAAGCTGTGCTGCGGTTATTACTTATGGGAACGATGAAGGCAAGAGATTGATTGCCTATGTGTGTCCAACCAAAGACTGGCTGGATAAAAAAGGGCTGAAATTTAATACCGACAACGCTTCTCAATCCGCCGATATTAAAGCTGAACTTTCAGAGCAACTTGAATCAGCACTGAAAAAACAATTACCAGAATACATGGTTCCAAGCCTTTATATTCCGCTAGAGCGAATGCCGCTCACGTTAAATAACAAAGTGGATAAAAAGGCATTACCTATTCCAAATGAAAATGATTTCCGTCAACAAGGTTATGTCGCGCCAAGAAATGAAGTGGAGAGAAAAATAAGTCAATTATGGCAAGAAGTGTTGGGCGTTAGTCAAATTAGCATTTATGACAACTTTTTCATGTTGGGTGGTCACTCTCTTCAGGCAACTCGCCTTATCAGCTTAATACGCAATGATCTAAATATTGAAATACCGTTGAACCGTGTTTTTGAACATCCAACACTTGAGCGATTAGCACGAATCGCCACGATTCATCAGGTTAAAGAAAAAAGAAAGCATTTCCAAACTGGGCAAGAGACAACACAGGAACTATTGGAAGGTGATATATGAAAAATGCAGCGCAAATTATCAATGAGGCTTTAAATCAAGGGATTACTCTGTTTATTACTGATAATAAACTGAAATATAAAACCAACCGAGACAGCATTCCTCCGAAACTGCTCAGTGAATGGAAACAATATAAACAAGAGTTGATTGATTTCTTGAAGCAAATCGATTCAGAAGAGGATACGGACACTCATCGGCTGCAAGGTATTCCGCGTTATAATCGTGCGGAACATTACCCACTTTCATTTGCTCAACAGCGTTTGTGGTTAATTGATCAACTAACCGAAGGCAGCCCTCAATATAACTGTACAGGTGATTTCAGGTTGAGAGAGTCGCTTAATCTCAATGCTTTTGAGGCTGCTATAGCAACATTGCTTGAACGTCATGAATCGCTGCGTACTTATTTCAAGATTATTGATAATGAGCCACGGCAGGTTATCGCTACTTCTTATGATTTGCCTATTACAATACATGATCTGTCCACACTTTCAGAATTTGAGCAGGAACAACAGATTAAACAACTCGGTGAGCAAGAGTGGAAACAAGTTGTTAATCTCAGCACTGACCTGATGCTGCGTATTCGGTTGCTAAAATTAACAGATGATGATTATTTCATTCTTTATACGATTCATCATATTGCCTGTGATGGTTGGTCGCTGGCAATCTTTATCAGTGAGCTGCTTACATTATATCGTGCTTATTGCCAAGGCGAGGGTAATCCTCTGCCGCCATTACAAGTTCAATATACTGATTATTCCCAATGGCAACGGGACTGGCTGCAAGGTGATATTCTGCAAAAACAACTGGATTATTGGCAAAACCAATTATCAGGTATTACTCCGCTCCACCGTTTGCCACTGGATAATCCACGACCAGAAAAACAAAATTTTGAAGGGAATGTTCATCCTCAACATATTTCAAAAGCTTTGACCCAAGAAATACGAGCACTGTGCGCCAAACACGGAGTGACGTTATTTATGTTTCTGGAAACGGCTTTTGCTGTGTTGTTGAGTCGTTACAGTAGTGAAAAGGATATTCTGGTTGGCATGCCGCTTGCAGGACGAAGACACCGTGACACCGAGTCTTTGATTGGATTTTTCGTTAATTCACTGGTGATAAGAACGGATTTATCCGGTCAGCCTACATTTAGTGAACTATTAAAACAAAATAGTCGTACCATCTTGGATGCTTATGCGCATCAAGACCTGCCTTTTGAGATGCTAGTGGAGAAAATCAGTCCAGAACGGAATTTAAATTATAATCCTATTTTCCAGATTATGTTTGCAGTACAGAATAATCAACGGGATACAACGCTGGAGCAGGATAGCATCGTTACCTCTAAAGAACGTTCCCTTCTGACCACCCGATTTGATTTGGAAGTTCATATCTATGAAGAAGACGAAGGTGAACTATCCATTGGATGGATCTCTGATACCAGCCTGTTCAGAAATGCGACTATTAACCGATTAATCGCCAATTACGAAATTTTGCTGACCAATATTGTTGATGTGATGAAGCATCATGCGGGTATCAACGAGCCGTCCGTGCATGATATTCCAATATTGGCAGAGGCTGAACGGAATACCTTACTGTATGAATGGAGCGGGCCGCGAATTCCTTACCAGACTGGGAAATGTTTCCATGAACTCTTTGAAGATCGGGTATCACAACATCCTGAAAAAAATGCACTGATTTTTGGCGATGACACCCTGAGCTATCAGTCATTAAATGAGCAAGCTAACCAATTGGCACACTATCTGCTTGAACAGGGGATCATACCGGACACATTGGTTGCACTTTGCATACCAAGGTCATTGCAAGCTGTTGTGGCATTATTGGGTATTCTGAAAGCGGGGGGCGCTTATGTACCGTTAGACCCCAGTTATCCGAAAGCACGCCTCCAATATATGTTGGATCACAGTGAAGTCGAGTTCATCCTGACCGAAACTCATCTTATTGAAAAACTGCCAATCAGCCAGCAGAAAGTGATTTGTCTGGATAGAGAGATAGTACAGTCTCAGCTACAACATATGCCCACAGATAATATTACTGAGCGTTCATTTCCGCTCACGGAAAATCATCTGGCTTATGTGATTTATACTTCCGGCTCTACCGGTAAACCGAAAGGGGCGATGCTGGAGCATAGAGGGTGGGTTAATCTGGCATTCTCGCAAGCAGATTTATTTGGCATTGACTCACATTGCCGGGGATTGCAGTTTGCATCCTGGAGTTTTGACGCCATGATCTTAGAGATATCTATGACATTGGCCTATGGCGCAACACTGTATTTGATCTCCGAAACCCAACGGCGTTCCCCTGAATTGTTGGATGAAGTGGTTGAAAAACATCAGATAACCCATGCTGTACTACCGCCAGCACTGCTTCCTCATTTGAATTTTAACAAATGGCGTTCTGTCTCAACTCTGCTTTTGGCGGGTGAAGCAGTACCACCACAGATTGCTGTTCGTTGGTCACAGAATAGAAAACTGTTTAACGTATATGGCCCGACAGAATGTACATCCATTGTCACCACCGCTTTACTAACTGACGAAAAAATTACGATTGGAAAACCTTTGCCTAACGTTGTGATGCGTATTCTTGATTCAGAAGGTAATTTGGTTCCGATGGGCGTTATCGGGGAACTGTATATTGGCGGCGTTCAGTTAGCACGCGGTTACCGAAACTCACCGGAAATCACAGCAAGGCAGTTTATCTGTGATCCATTCAGCCCACATTCAACGGATGGCGGGGAAAACCGGCTTTATCGAACTGGCGATTTAGTGCGCTGGACATCGGATGGTCAGTTGGAGTTTATCGGCCGTGTTGACTCTCAGGTTAAGATCCGTAGTTACCGCATAGAGTTGGGTGAAATCGAGACTGTTTTGTCCGGGCATGATGCTTTAAGTCGTGCTGTTGTGATCGCTTATGGTCAAGATGAAGATAAAAAGCTCATTGCGTATGTCTGCCCAAGTACAGAGTGGTTAGGTGAAAAAGCTGTTGAATTTAACGCCAGCAGCGTTGAGAACTGGACAGAAATTTTTGATGAGCAGTACCGTCAACCCACAACGGATAGTACTCAAAAAGAGCGCGCTCAGAAAGAAAATACCAGTGATGTAGTCGCATCAGATAGTGATTTCGGTGGTTGGATGAACAGCTATACTGAACAGCCGATTGCCCTTGAGCAAATGGAGGAATGGTTAGCAGGAATCATGCACAGGATTAAAGCCCTGCATCCTCATCGCTTACTGGAAATCGGTTGTGGTACCGGATTATTGTTGTATCGCTATGCTGAATGGTGCGAATCAGTGGTGGCTACCGATATTTCGGCTGAGGTTTTAAATCGGCATCGACATATTTTGCAACAACGTGGCTGGTCACATGTGCAGCTCAGAAGAGGAGATGCACTCAACTTAGGAACATTGAGTGTTGATGAATTTGATACTGTCGTGATTAACTCTGTTGTTCAATACTTCCCCAATGTTCAATATCTGGAAAAAGTACTTGAACAGTTAATACCGGCGGTTGAAGCAGGCGGGAAAATTTTGCTGGGAGATATCCGCAATTTAGATCTATTAACCGCCCATGCTACAGCGATAGAGCAAAGTCATCTTAACGGGCAACGTATTCAGGCAGGGGCGCTGGCGAACCGTATTCAGCGGCGTTTACAACAAGAACCCGAGTTTTTACTCAGCCCAACTTATTTTGCCCAATTACCGCAGCGTTACCCTGACATTGGCCGGGTTGATATTCTGGTTAAACGTGGCATCGGTGACAATGAAATGTTGCGTTATCGTTACGATGTCATATTGCACAAAAGAGATGAAAATACCAAATTTTGTAATGAATTGCTGCTAAATTGGCATAATTTCGATTCTTTTGAAAGTCTGCGTAATTTGTTGCCGATGAGCGCAGAAGATATATTCGGTGTTTCGGGCATCCCCAACGCCAGAATTAAAGATGACCTCACGTTGGCAGAAGGGCTGAGTCACTGGTCAGCTAGTCAGATGATAACGCCACCAGCAAATGCCAGCAGTTTCTCCCCACAGGCATTACAACAGGTTCAGGAATTCGAATCCTTACTGCAATACGCTGAACAATGTGGTTACCGATGCGGCATTACGTGGTCACAACAGCAACCTGATTTGCTGGATGTGATTTTTAGTCGTGGAGAATTACCACCTGTACAGGCACGTACTGACTACAATCAAACCCATTTAGCTAATTATCCGCAAATTTCGGCCATTAGTGGGGAACTTTCAGAATTACTCGAATCCGCACTGAAACAACAACTGCCAGAATATATGGTTCCAGATCTCTATATTCCACTAGAACGAATGCCGCTCACATTAAATAATAAAGTGGATAAAAAAGCGCTACCGATCCCAAATGAAGACGATTTACGTCGAAAGAATTATGTGGCGCCAAGAAATGAAATGGAAATTAAGATCGGTCAGTTATGGAAGAGGTTATTGAATGTCAGTCAAGTAGGCATCTATGACAATTTCTTCGTATTGGGTGGACATTCACTTCAAGCAACCCGCCTTATTAGTTCAATACGTAATGAATTAGAAATAGAAGTTCCGTTGAGAAGTGTTTTTGAACACCCGACACTTGAACAGCTATCACAGGTTGTCACTATTCATCTTATCAAAGAAAAAAGAAAACATTTCCAGACAGGGAAAGAAATAGGGCAAGAACTATTGAAAGGTGATATATGAAAAATGCAGCGCGAATTGTCAATCAGGCTTTAGATCAGGGAATTACTCTGTTCGTTACTGATAATCGTTTACAATACAAAACCAGCCGCGACAGTATTCCACCAGAGTTGCTCAGTGAATGGAAACAGTATAAACAGGAGTTAATTGATTTTCTGAACCAGCTCGATTCAGAAGAGCAAACTCAAACGCATCACTTTTTGCAAGATATTCAACGTGATGGCAAAGCAGAACATTATCCGCTTTCATTTGCTCAACAACGACTATGGTTTATTGATCAACTGGATGGAAGCAGTCCCCAATATAACTGTATGGGGGATTTCAGGCTGCGGGAATCCATTAACATAAAGGCGTTTGAGGCAGCCGTTAAGACATTACTTGAACGCCATGAAGTTTTGCGTACCCATTTTAAAATAATCAATAACGAACCGCGGCAATTTATTGTCACTGATTACGATTTACCGATTGCATATTATGATTTATCTGCGTTGTCTGAAACTGAGAAAAACGATCAGGTAAAACAAATTAGTAAGGAAGAAGAAAATCTAATTTTCAACCTTAACGCAGATCTGATGCTGCGTATTAGGCTAATAAAATTGGCAGAAGATGATTATCTTATTATTTATACGATACATCATATTGCCTTCGATGGTTGGTCGATGGCAATATTTCTCCATGAATTTTTCACGTTATACAAAGCTTATTGTCAGGGTAAAGCAAATCCGCTGCCGCTGCTGAGAATTCAATATGCCGATTATGCCCAATGGCAGCAGAGCTGGCTGCAAGATGATGTGCTGAAAGAACAGCTAATATACTGGCAGAATCAGTTAGCTGGAATTTCACCAGTTCACCGTGTACCGCTGGATAATCCACGTCCGGAAAAACAAAATATCGAAGGGCGACTTCATCTACAGCGCATTTCAGCACCCCTTACTCAGGCAATTAGAGCATTATGTACCCAACATAAAGTGACGCTATTTATGTTCTTGGAAACGGCTTTTACCGTATTACTGAGCCGCTATAGTAATGAAAAAGATATTCTGGTTGGAACAGTCATTGCCGGCAGACAACATCCTGATATTGAACCTCTGATCGGTTTTTTTGTTAATTCATTGGTTATCAGAACAGATTTATCCGGTCAGCCGACGTTCAGTGAATTATTAAAACAAAACAGTCGTACTATTTTGGATGCTTACGAGCATCAAGATTTGCCGTTTGAAATGTTGGTAGAAAAGCTCAGCCCGGAACGGAGCCTAAACCATAATCCCATCGTCCAAATTATGTTTGCGGTACAGAATAACCAACGTGACACAATACTGGGACAGGATAATATTATTGAATTCGAGGATAATTTACTTAGAACGACTCGGTTTGATTTGGAAATCCATGTATTTGAAGAAGCACAGACAGGCGAATTATCTATAATATGGGGTTCAAATACCCGTCTGTTTTATAGTAGTACCATTAAAAGATTTATCGCCAATTACGAAACTTTGCTGACCGGCATTGTTGAAGTTATGAATACTCATTCAGTAAATAAAGAGCCCTCCGTTCATGAACTTCCATTATTGGCAGAAATTGAAAAGCATACCTTACTGCATGCATTAAATGGACCACAAAACTGTTACCCACAAGGGTGCTGCTTCCATGAGCTGTTTGAAGAACAGGCGGCGCTGAACCCTGAAAAGACGGCTCTGGTTTTTGGTGAGGAAATTTTAAGTTATCAGGCCGTTAATGCTCAGGCCAATCAATTGGCGCATTACCTGATTGAGCAAGGTATCCAGCCAGATACTTTGGTTGCAATTTGCCTTCCCCGGTCGTTGCAAACGGTGATTGCCCTATTGGGCATCCTCAAAGCGGGTGGAGCTTATGTGCCTCTGGATGCCAGTTATCCGCAAACCCGCCTGCAATATATGCTGGAGCACAGCGGGGCTGAATTTATCCTGACCGAAACACCGTTGGTTGATAAATTACCTATCAGTCAGCAACGCGTTATCTGTCTGGATGCCGAAACAGTACAGCTATATGTGCAAAACCTGCCCACTGGCAATATCGTTCATCGTTCAGTGCCCTTGACAGAAAATCATCTGGCCTATGTCATCTATACCTCTGGCTCTACCGGCCGACCAAAAGGAGCGATGCTGGAGCACAAGGGGTGGGTGAATCTGGCACAAGCACAAGCCGCGTTATTTGGTGCGGATGCGGATATTCGCGGGTTGCAGTTTGCTTCCTGGAGCTTCGACGCCGCAGTGTTGGAAATGGCAATGATCTTGGCCTATGGCGCTACATTGTATTTGATTTCAGAAACACATCGCCGTTCGCCGGAATGGTTGGATGAGATGGTTGAAAAACACCACATTACCCATGCTGTACTGCCACCGGCGCTGTTGCCGCATTTAGATTTCAACAAATGGCGCACAGTTTCAACCTTGTTGCTGGCAGGGGAGACTGTAGCGCCACATATCGCCGCGCAGTGGTCGCAGGGCAGAAAGCTGTTTAACGTTTATGGCCCAACAGAGTGTACTTCGATTGTGACTTCCGCCTTATTAACAGCAAATAAGCGAGTGACGATTGGAAAACCGTTGCCGAATACCGTGATGCGTATCCTGAATTCCGACGGTAATCTGGCGCCGCTTGGGGCTGTCGGGGAACTGCATATCGGCGGCATTCAACTGGCGCGCGGTTACCGGAATGCGCCGGATATCACGGAAAAACAGTTTATCCGAGATCCTTTCAGCACCAATCCGGCAGACCGACTTTACTGTACTGGTGATTTAGTACGCTGGACGCCGGAAGGTGAGCTGGAATTCATTGGCCGCCTGGATTCGCAGGTCAAAATTCGCAGCCATCGTATTGAATTGGGAGAAATCGAGTCGGTGCTGGCGGGGCAGGAGATTTTAAGTAATGCTGTCGTGATCGCGGATGGTCATGACAGTGAGGACAGGAAACTCATTGCTTATGTTTGCCCGAGTACGAATTGGCTGGCGGAGAAAGCAGCCGCTTTTAATGCAGATTACCTTGAAAGTTGGACAGAGATCTTTGATGGTCAGTATCGGCGGGAAATAACAGAAAATATCGCTATCGATACTACGGATAAGCGTGATGGCGATAGTGATTTCGATGGTTGGATAAATAATTATACCGAACAGCCGATTGCATTAGACCAAATGGAAGAATGGCGTGCGGGTACTATGCAGCGGATTGAATCCCTGCATCCTGGCAGCTTATTGGAAATCGGCTGTGGGTCGGGCTTATTGTTGTATCGCTATGCTGAATGGTGTGAATCAGTATTAGCCACTGATATTTCAGCGGAGGTATTGACACGCCACCAGAAAATTTTGCGGCAGCGTGGCTGGTCACACGTGGAGCTAATAAGGGGAGATGCACTAAATTTAGGTACAATCACGCCTGATCAGTTCGATACCGTTGTGATGCATTCCGTTGTTCAATACTTTCCCAACATTCAATATCTGGAAAAAGTTATTACACAGTTATTGCCTGCGGTTAAAACCGGGGGAAAAATTCTGCTGGGAGATATTCGTAATTTAGATTTGTTAACTGCACATGTAACAGCCATCGAGAAAAATCGCCTGAATGGGCAACATATTTCGGCGGGTATGCTGGCAAACCGTATTCAACAGCGTCTACAGCAAGAAAAAGAGTTTTTACTGAGTCCAACCTATTTTGCACAATTGCCGACGCGTTACCCTGAAATTGGAAGAGTTGATATTTTGGTTAAACGTGGTGTTGGTGACAATGAAATGCTGCGCTATCGTTATGAAGTGATATTACATAAGTGCGATAAAAATGCGGAATTATGTTGCAATTTACCCATAACTTGGTGCGATTTTAATTCTATTGAAGATCTTTGCAATGTATTAGAGACAGGGAAATTCGATACATTTGGTGTATCAGGTATTCCTAATGCCCGTATCAAAGATGATTTTGATTTAGCGGAAGGGCTACGTCATTGGCCATCTAATCAGATTGTTTTTCCACCAAAAGATGCCAGCGGTTTTTCTCCAGAAGCCGCAGGGCAAGTTTTGGCGCTCGAATCCTTACTTCAATATGCGGAACAGCGCGGCTACCAGTGTGAGCTTACCTGGTCACAGCAGCAGCTTGATTTACTGGATGTAATTTTCAGCCGTGGTGAATTACCTCAAGTGCAGGCGCGATCAGATTATAGCCAAACGCATTTAGCTAATTATCCGCAACTTCCTGCGATTAGTGGAGAACTGGCTGAGTTATTGGAATCCGCTTTGAAAAAACAACTGCCTGACTATATGGTGCCCAGTCTCTATATCCCATTGGAACGCATTCCACTGAATTTGAACAATAAAGTGGATAAAAAAGCGTTACCTATTCCAGATGAGAATAACTTACGTCGTCAGGTTTATATTGCACCGAGAGATGAAATCGAGGAAAAACTCTGTCAGTTATGGCAAGAACATCTAAAAATCAATCAAATTGGTATTTATGATAATTTCTTCTCACTCGGTGGTCACTCACTCTTGGCAGTTAAGATAACCGCTTCCATAAGAAATACGTTAACCAATAATTTCAATATGCATCAACTGTTTGCAAATCCAACCATTGCGCAGATTGCAAATGTGATCCGTAACAGTCATAAGCACGAAATATCTGTACCGAAGACAATACACAATATATCTGATCACAGTATATCTGATAGAAAAATACCTATTTCTTATAGTCAAAAACTGTTTTGGTATTTTGTTCAAGAAGGGTTATTGCAGGACTGTTTCCACGTACCAATTGCTTTACTGATGGAGGGAGAACTGAATCATAGTGCGTTGGAAAAAAGTTTAAATACCATCTTAGAGCGACATGAAAGTTTACGTTTTAAGTTCTACAAAGAAAATGAGCAAATTTTCATGCAGCCTGATAACAATATGAAAATTAACCTGCAAGTTATCGAAGCATTACCAAGAGGAATAGAGAAAGAACAAATTATTGTTGAAATTAACAAGCTCTGGGAAGAGAAATTAAGAACACCTTTTGATATTTATAATTCTCCATTAATCAGGACATTCTTACTGCCTGTTTCGGAAACAATCACAGTGTTGCTTATTGATATAAACCACATCATTTCCGATGGATGGTCTGTCAATATTATTATGAATGAGTTTAAACAGTTATATACAGTTTATTCTCAAGGTCAAGAAAATACGTTACTCCCCGTTGCCATGCAATATTCTGGTTATGCTTATGACTTGCAAGAAATTCATACAACTGAGGCGGTTAAAAAACAGATTAAATTTTGGCAACAACAATTTTCCGAAGTTAGTATAGAACGTAATTTCCCAGTTCCTTTCAAAAATCACCTGGCCTCAAAATATCGGTCTCACACCCGTCATATCAAAATACCTGATTCACTTAATAAAGCTGTTTTACAATATTGTGAAACGCATAAAATTACGCCTTATATGTTATTTATGGCCTTATTCCACACTTGTCTTTTTATGTACTCTGGTGAATCACAACATATTGTTACTTCACCAAAAGCTGACCGTACTCGTATAGAAAGCTATCAAACAATAGGGTTATCCTTAAGTGAATTAATCGTAAAATCGACCATCAGTAAGGAGATGAGCCTACAAGAAATCATTAAGCAGGTCAGTCAGTCTGTTTATTGCACCATAGAGAATTCAAATATCCACATGTCTGTCGTGATTGAAGCGATGGGGGAAAAGGTGATAGATAATGTATTTAATGTTCTGTTTAACTATTTGGATGCGCAAAATCTCTATGATTTTACCGATATGTCTAAGAATGGAAAATTATCACTGCCAAATCTTGATGTGGAATTAATAGAGGCCAAAGTGATTCCTTTTGAATCACTTGGGATGAATCTCATATACATGCCACAAAATATCAAATGTGAACTCAATTACAATCCGGAACTGTATACAGAAAAAGTTATTGATAGTTTGGCTGAATATTATGAACGATTACTGAATGTCATCATATCCGGTCAAGAAAAAGAGAGTATCAGTCAGTTTTATGACTAAATTTTTCTGAGATATGAAGAGATTGGCTTCAGGGATGAAGCTAATTGTGACATCTGAGTCCGAATATGCTGCCGTATATAATGGGATTGAATGAATGTGCGAAGTATATAAATTCTTCTTCCCTTGGCATAAGCAAAAATTGTTCTGGTGATGTCTTTGTTGCCTACTAAGTTACGATATTTCAGTAGCAATCGTAGCGGTGAGTGTTACATCAAATTGATTTATCAGTTTATGATTATCAAATCTCTTTTGATTTATATATACCCTATGGATTTCAAGTTGCATCGCGACGGCAAGGGAGCGAATCCCCGGGAGCATAGAGAACTATGTGACCGGGGTGAGTGAGCGCAGCCAACAAAGAGGCAGCTTGAAAGATAACGGGTATATCAATATCTGTGATAGGCTTTGGGATATACCAATCAATATCAGGAGGTTGTATGGGGTATAAAGCTAAATTGTTTATGGATGGGAAGAGTCAAGCGGTACGTCTGCCAGCAGCTTATAGGTTTGACTCTGATGAAGTTTTTATCCGAAAAGATCCTGAGACAGGAGATGTAATATTATCCTGTAAGCCGCACGACTGGGCCGGATTTTTTGCGGCATTGAAGGGAACAACTATTCCCGACGATTTTCTGAGTAAAGAAGAGCGGTATCAGCAAGAACAATCTTGTGGCCCATTCGAAAGGTGGAAAGATTGAGCGCCGTAAAAATACGGCGCTATTATTTGAAAATAAAGAAATTATTTCAGCTTGGCAAAGCAACGAGCGGCTGCATCAACAGTTCGTTGAATATCTTCATCAGTGTGAGCGATAGACATAAAACCCGCTTCAAATGCAGAAGGCGCTAAATAAACTCCTTCATCAAGCATCAGGTGGAAGAAATGTTTAAAACGTTCAATATCGCAATTCATCACATCTTGATAACAGGATACTTTCTCCGCATCGGTAAAGAAAATGCCAAACATACCGCCGACATGGTTAACCACCAGAGGAATACCAGCCGCTTTTGCTGCCTTCGTCAGGCCAGCAGCCAGATTATCTGTTAGCTCAGTCAGGCGTTGATGTACACCGGGTTGAGAAACTTCTTTCAGACAGGCTAAGCCGGCAGCCATTGCAATCGGATTGCCGGACAAGGTTCCGGCCTGATAAACAGGGCCAATAGGAGCTAGTTTCTCCATTACTTCATAACGTCCGCCGAAAGCGCCAACGGGCATACCGCCGCCAATGATTTTGCCAAGGCAAGTTATATCGGGTTCGACACCGTAATAAGATTGTGCGCCGGATAGGGAGACGCGGAAACCGGTCATCACTTCATCGATGATCAACAAAGCACCGAATTCATCACACAGCGTGCGCAGACCGGGTAGGAATTCTGGTTGTGGCGGTATACAGTTCATATTACCCGCAACCGGTTCAACAATAATACAGGCGATCTCTTGCGGATATTTTTCAAACGCTTCCCGAACTGAACTCAAATCGTTATAGGTACAGGTTAGCGTATGTTTGGCGAAATCAACCGGAACCCCCGGTGAATTTGGTTGGCCGATTGTCAACGCGCCAGAACCGGCTTTCACCAGCAAACAATCAGCGTGGCCGTGATAGCAACCTTCGAATTTGATGATCTTATCGCGATGGGTATAGCCGCGGGCTAGCCGGATAGCACTCATGGTCGCTTCTGTCCCTGAGTTGACCATACGTACCATATCCATTGATGGCACCAGTTCAGTCACCAATTGCGCCATTTCCACTTCCGCGGCGGTGGGAGCGCCAAAACTTAATCCTTGCTCTGCGGCTTCGATAACGGCATTACGGATAGCGCTGTGGTTATGTCCCAGTACCATTGGCCCCCAGGAACCGACATAATCAATATAGGCTTTACCATCAACATCATAGAGATAAGCGCCATCAGCGTGCTTAATAAACAGCGGCGTGCCGCCAACGCCATTAAATGCACGTACCGGAGAATTGACGCCGCCGGGAATAAGTTGCTTTGCCTGAGAATAAAGAATATCGGACTGGCTCATGAAAGGCTCCTGAATCTATTTTTAAGTGAGTTTGTCGTTTGCCCTACGGATTATAATGCTCTTAGAACGATAATTCCGGGTTTATTCTTGACATAATCAAGAAATGGCGAATCGACAACTTTTTTATTCGCAGCAAGTGAGGATGCATTCCTCAGCATTGGGCCATGATCTGTCATAATAAAAATCCCTGTATGTGTGACATCCAGTCCGGCAAGATGAGTATATATTCCTATATAATCGCCGGTCTTTAGGTTTTTAATAACGTCATCATCGACCTTGTCGCCAGGAATATATTTAATATCTCTTTTGATAATGCCCAGTCCGGGAATATATTCGCCACCATCAGCCTTTCTATTTAGGTTTTTTGTGATTTTTATGTAAGAAGAACTTATTTCGTCTGTTACATCTTTGGCATTTAATTTTTCTCTGGTTGACCAGTCCGTAAAGAAGTGTTTTCTTTGCAAGAAGTTAATCTTTCCGTCGATATACCTTGTCTGGATGAGATTCTTTACAAAATCATTTTGGTCGTTGGATTTCCTTAGCGATTCTACATAATCAAGGAAAGTAAAGCAGTCTAGCCCATTGAAGTCTATAACTAATTTTTCAGGTTCGGCCGGGGAGCCAATAAGTTTATTTGCGGCATAAGGGGTGCCCAGGAATTGATGAGAGACGTTTTTTATTGTTTCACCTGGATTATCTTTGTTTCCCGGTTTTACTTGGTTTTCGATAATTTCATTAATTTTTTTCGAGGTATAGCTGTCAATATCGGCTTGTCTGCTATGAGCGGCACAGCCTGCTAAGGTGACAATAAGCATCAGCGGCAACATTTTTCGCATATGAACTCCATGTGGTTACTTTGAAAAATATTCAATAAAGTAACTAATCATGATGATAAATCAATATTTTTTCTTCTTTAGCTGTTAATTGATTGACGGAGGGTTTAACTATACGCGACGGTTTACTGCCCTTTGAGGCTATCGTAAAAAGTGGGCATTTGTCGCTTAAGGTGGCATCAGTGGTAAACAAATGTGTGATGATTTTTTTGCGGTTCGTGTGTTATCAAAATGACAAAACTTGAACCAACCAATCAGGTATTGGATAATTCGAGTTATTAATGATCGGCAAATTTCTGAATGTTTTTGCCGGGTTCCGGTCTGGAGTAAAAAATGATGAGCGATGATATCGCATTACCTTTGCAGTTTACCGACGCTGCTGCTAACAAAGTGAAAATCTTGGTTTCGGATGAAGAAAATCCAAACTTGCGTTTACGGGTTTAT
Source organism: Photorhabdus aballayi (assembly GCF_026153155.1). Lineage (NCBI taxonomy): Bacteria > Pseudomonadati > Pseudomonadota > Gammaproteobacteria > Enterobacterales > Morganellaceae > Photorhabdus > Photorhabdus aballayi. Next base: position 105,867 of record NZ_JAPFCD010000003.1, read on the forward strand.
ATCACCGGTGGCGGGTGCAGTGGTTTTCAGTATGGTTTTACCTTCGATGATCAAATAAATGATGGTGATATGACCATTGAAAAACAAGGTGTGGAGTTGGTTGTTGATCCGATGAGCCTGCAATATTTGGTTGGCGGCTGTGTTGATTATACCGAAGGTCTTGAGGGTTCACGTTTTATCGTCACGAACCCTAATGCGAAGACAACCTGTGGTTGTGGTTCTTCTTTTAGTATCTGATTCCAGGCGATTTCCCGCGATGGGTCCGTGAATATCATATGACCTGTTTGCGGGATATTCCTGTCATCTTTTAAGTGATTCTGATTTATCAGGAACCATTATCGTTCAATTGCTGGCATAGCTGTTCGGCTGCCAGAATGATGCGCGGTCCTGCTCGATGGAACCAATCTTCATGTAATGTAATGACTTTGGCATGTAATTGTGGATGCCAGAAATTCTCAATTAATTTGACCTGTTCCTGTCCACCGCTGATAACAATTATCTCAGGTTTTCTGATGAGTACTTGTTCACGACTGACTTGGGGCCAGGGAACGGGGCTGTTGGCAAAAATATTGCTGCCGCCACAGATTGAAAGCACTTCGCTTTGCAGCGTATGTCCCGAGGCGGTAAATAGAGGATAAGTGCCGAATTGTAAAAAGACCGGTTTGGGGGTTGGAGAGGCATATTTTTGTTGCAAGTTGGCAAATCGTTGACGAAGTTCAGTCGCTGATTTTTTTGCTTGTTCTGGGTGAGGGCTATATTCAGCGAGCCGTTCTAAATCCTGCGCTATTTGTTCGGTGGTGGTGGGATCGGAATAAAAGATTTTAATACCAAAAGCAGCGAGTTGTTCCAGCGGACGTTGGGGATTACCGCCGCGCCATGCCAGAATCAGATCAGGTTTAAGGGTAATAATGCGTTCCAGATTGATGCCTTGCCAATTAGCCACTTGCTCAAGTTTACGGGCTTGAGGGGGATAATCAGAGTAGGCGCTGGCGGCAATCAGATTGTCGCCTAACCCGGCGGCGTAGGCCAATTCAGTGGTTGACGGCGATAAACTGATGACCCGTAAGGGAGCGGCATACAGAAAATGACTGAAACTACTGAGAAACAGTAAAAGCGATAACCCAATTGAACTCGCGCTTTTTATCCATTTCATTGAGGTGTGCTCTTTAAAATTGCAAGCACGCCCGAAAATATTCATCAGGGCGTGTCAGTAATATACCCGTTATCTTTCAAGTTGCCTCTTTGTTGGCTGCACTCGCTCACCCCGGTCACATAGTTTGCTATGCTCCCGGGATTCGCTCCCTTGCCGTCGCGATGCATTTTGAAATCCATAGGGTATATATTATTTATCTTGACTCAGAGTTGTCAGCATTGCGTTGACCATTAAGGTCGATTGGCGGGCAGCCACAGCAAGAAATTCATCAAAGCTGATATGAGATTCTTTATCGGCTACATCAGAGATAGCACGTACAACGACAAACGGAGTGTTGTATTGATGGCAGACATGCCCTATTGCTGCGGCTTCCATTTCTACCGCCGTCACTTGTGGGAAAGTCGACCGGATACGCGCCAGAGGTTCCTCGCCGTTAATAAATGCATCACCGCTGCAAATCAGCCCACGCACTGCGTTCAGATTCAGAGAATGAATACACTTTTCCGCCAGATCAATTAGTTGATCATCCGCCACAAACGCCGGAGGGCATTGCGCCATCTGACCGGGTTCATAACCAAAAGCGGTAACATCAGCATCATGATAGCGAACTTCGCTGGATACCACGATATCACCGATTTGTAGCTTCGGATCAAGGCCGCCCGCTGATCCGGTGTTAATAATTACATCAGGCTGACAATGTTCAAGCAGCAAAGTTGTACCAATTGCGGCAGAAACTTTACCAATACCGGATTTTAATAGTGCGATCTCCACGCCGTTGAGCTTACCGGTATAGATTTCGCAACCACCTCGTGACAGTGTTTGGCGATCTTCAATTTGATCGCGCAATAAAGTCACCTCTTGCTCCATAGCACCTATCACGCCTACTTTCATGATGTCATACTCGCTGTTGATTAATTAATCATATAGAATCATCCCATATTTGATTTTAACATCTAATACGAAACAATCAGATAATCTGTGATGTAAAACAGCGCTATCTCACAAGTCGGGGGATAAATGTCCGGGATAGACTTTAGTCAGAAGCTTAACTATCAGCGTAAATACCGTCAGTATCATATTGATCCTAATGATGAAGAGCAGATTATTCGCCAGTTTGAAAGTGATCGTGGGCGGATTATGAATTCAGCGGCTATTCGCCGTTTACAGCAGAAAACACAGGTTTTTCCATTGGAAAATAATGCCGCTGTCCGCAGTCGTCTGACGCATTCATTGGAAGTGCAACAGGTTGGGCGCTATATTTCGAAAACGATTATTCATGAATTGAAAACACGTAATTTGCTGGCCGATTACGGGTTGGATAAACGATTATTGTCATTTGAAAGTTTGATTGAAATGGCGTGTTTAATGCACGATATTGGTAATCCACCATTTGGTCATTTTGGTGAAGCGGCAATTAAAGATTGGTTTGCCAGAAAGCTCGATCTTAATTTTTCCTTGGAAAATATTAAACGGGAAGATCGATGTGAAATACCCGCATTGCGTTTATGTGGCAATGTGAAAAAAGATCTCTTTCGTCGCCAGTTGCGTAAAGATTTATGTCAGTTTGAAGGGAATGCTCAGGCTATCCGTATGGTGCATAGCTTATTAAAACTCAATCTGACTTATGCCCAGGTTGGCTGTATTCTAAAATATACTTGTCCTGCTTTTCGTCTTGAAGAAACACCAAATCAATTTGATTACTTGATGAAAAAACCGGGTTTTTATTGGTCGGAAGAACATTTTGTTCGTGAATTACGTCGTGAACTTAAAATGGGTGAATTCTGTCGTTTCCCGCTGACTTATATTATGGAAGCAGCAGATGATATCTCTTATTGTATTGCTGATTTGGATGATGCTGTTGAAAAAGCGATTTTTAGCGTCGATACATTGATGGAATATTTGGAACAGGAGTGGCAAGAAAGCGGTGGTCATCGGGCCGGGGATCTATTCGATGTCACGGTTAGAAAGGCGTACAAGGGAACTCATGGTAACGAATTACGTCGAAGCCAGCAGGATCAATTTTTTATGTATCTGCGGGTTTATATCACCGGTAAACTTGTGCCTTACACTGCTCGTCGTTTTATTGATCATCTGCCGGCTGTATTTGCAGGTTCATTTAATCAAGCGCTGCTTGAAGATAAAAGTGAAGGACATCGATTGCTTAAAACGTTGAAGAATATTGCCTGTAAAAGAGTATTTAATCATCCAGAAATTGAAGAATTGGAGTTACAGGGATACCGAGTTATTAATGGACTATTGGATTTTTATTATCCGTTATTGAAGATGTCCCGTCAGGCTTTTGTGGAATTAAACCAGAACAATTTCCACAAGGATTATTTTATGGAAACTCGACTGTTACACAAACTTTCCACCAAGCATCGTCTGGCTTATGGTGAAGCAGTGGAAAAAATTGTTGCCACTGATGAATCTGAAAAAGACCTGATGGAATTCTATTACCGTGCCCGTCTTATCCAGGATTACATCAGTGGCATGACAGATAATTATGCTTATGAAGAATATCGGAAATTTATCTGATTCTCTTCGGGAAACCTCGGTCTTCAGGCCCGTCCTTTCGTCAGATCTCCTGATTAAGAGACCGAGCCAGCCGATAACTTTCTACCTTGTCCTGTAATTTAAACTAGGGGCTGTTCACCTTTCGGGTACATAATTTATTCAACCCACATAGGCAACCAGAATGATAAAACCCAGAGCCAGCATACTGGCGTAATTACGTTCCAACTTATCGTATCTTGTTGCTATTGCGCGAAAATGTTTAATTCTGGCAAACACATTCTCCACCAAGTGGTGGTAACGATATAAACATGTATCAACATGCTTATCGGCTTTTCGACGGTTTTTCTTGTAGGGAATGACCGGTGTTGCGCCTTGTTGTCTCATGATAAGCCTGAAGGCTTCGCTATCGTAACCTTTATCCGCAATCACAAAATCCGATGGCGGTGACTGAGACACCAGACTTTCAGCATGAACGATGTCGTGTGTTTGACCACCAGAAAGCTCAAAATGCACAGGTAAACCGTAACTGTCCACGGCCAAATGGATCTTGGTTGAACGTCCACCCCGACTTTTTCCTATCGATTCATTTTTTTAGAAGCCGCGTCTGCACTGTGTTGATGAGCCCGCACAATACTCCCATCAATGAACAGCCACTCTGTATCAGAATATTCAGATAACAATTTGAATATTAAATTAAAAATATCTTTCTTTGCCTATTCATTAAAACATCGAAAGACGGCATTCCATTTCCCAAATTCAGGCGGTAAATCACGCCAGGGACAACCGGTTCTCATGCGGTAAAGGATACCTTCAAAGGTCAGGTGATATTCTTCTTTGTGATAAATAAGCCCATTATGTTGCATGAATACAGCTAGCGTATGCCATAAGGGTTTTGATAACATGATTCTCGGCATGATGGTAAGGCATGGTTGGTTTTTGGCGAAAGCAATTATACCCAATCATCATGCTGTTCAATAAGCCCTCTCAAAACGTCAACAGCCCCTAGTATCACTAACCTGAAATGCAGCTTTATGCATTCGATTGGGAAAACAATCTGTATGGCTTCTTCTTTCTTGATCATCACTCCGTGGACGGTAAGCACTGTATTATCCTCGATATGCGCGTCATTATGGGGAATGGTATATGATAGCTTGTATTTAATGATTAGCAGACCAGCTCGTGTTTTTCAATACCAAAATAATTTTTCCTTTTTGACTTTTCTCCAACAACTTGTCAATTTCAGGATACTCTTTTCTCACCGATTCAGTAGTTGCCTAATCAGGAACATCAGAAGGACTATATGACAGGGCAAAAACAACTACCCCTGAAAATTAAAACAATTTTCATAAATCCATCCCTTAGAATTCAGAGTATTCAAGTTCCAACGATTCTTTCCGCTCTTCCATTTACCGTGGTATATCCTCCAATGAATCAGCTAGAGACCCAGTGGAAAAACTCTTATTAGAGGTAATGCTGTATCAGTTTTATGCGATAGAACCCTCCCCCTAATTCTTTTTTTAAGGATGACAGACCAAAACCTTTAATCATGGATCCATCGTTAGATTGGGGACAGATAATGCCTGGCTCTTCACTTCAGTTGATTGTTATTCCGGGTAATCATTCTAGTTTGATGGAGGATAATGAGAATAAAACCGCTTTAGCTCAGGCTTTGAATAGGGCGCTGGTAATCAGTTGCGATGAGGAGATACCGTAATACTAATAGTAAGAAATCTTTGTAAGCCTTCGGTGAACTCATATTTTAATTAATTTCCAGCTATGTAGTATCGGGTTACACGTAAGTGGCGTATTCAGACCATATTGATGGGTGCTAAGAAGTGAGATCGACCTTCTAGGGCAACAATTGTTGACCTCTACAAATACGGGCTTACCAGGTTCCGCTAACTGAATGCCATTTTTAACAGACTCGTTCAAAGATAGTTTGTCAAGTTCAACAGAGTAGCTTAAAGATACTCTGTTTTTTAAACTATTGTAATTATTTGTTTTTTATAATAAAGAAATGTTTTCCTTCGCTAAACATATCAGCATTTCTGGTGTAATTCTGACGAATTCTCGCAACATATCTGAATTGCCAGAAGACCCTATCGTAAACGCTATGGTCGCTATGAAAAAAGAGGCAAAATTAAAAATCGAGTCAGTATTGATGAACGCCCGAAAGTCGTTGATAGAAAAGGACGTATTGGCGATTGGGAAGGTGATACGATAATTGGGAAAGATAAATAAAGTGTATTATTAACCCTCGTTGACTGCAAAACGCTGTATACAATTATTGTTAAACTTGATAACAAGCAGGCATCAGAAGTCGCGAAAGTGGCAGTGGAAATATTATACCCGCTAAAACAAAGAGTTAAGACCATCACATTCGATAATGGTTTGGAATTTGCGGATCATGAAATCATCAGTAAAAAAAAATTAGAAGCACAAATATACTTTTCCCATTCTTATTCGCCTTGGGAAAGAGGGATCAATGATAATATCAATGATTTAATTAGGCAATACTTTCCAAAGGGAACCGATTTTAATAAAGTTTCAGCTAAGGAGATAAATTTTGTGGTAAACCGATTAAATCACCGCCCCTGAAAAACTCGGGGTAGTAAAATACCCAATGAATTATTTAAAGGAATACGGATATGTTTACTTCCGGATTAACGATGTTGCACTTATTATGTGAATCTACCTTTTCAATAATGCAGTTATTCACAGCTATTAAGCTACAGTACCCAATAGTGTATAAACGTTAAAGACAATAAAATTAGCTTAATGTTAATAAGTTTGAATATTTTTGTATATTTTTAAGTTAAATCAATTCCATTATTAATCACCAATTAACTCGTAAGTGATATTTTACATAATAATAAGCATCGGAATGACTTTAATGATAGATTTCTGGGACATGTGCAAAAACAGTTATTCAATGTTCCCGTTTTCCTCAAGTCTTAGTAGTTTTTACAGAGTTACATTAGACAGCATAACGTTGCACTTGATAATTCAATAGTTCATGAAAAATCTCTCTCTTCTCTTTCTCTCAGAGAAGTGATGACGATCCTTATCTTATTTCACATAAGTCATTATCGGGATTTTAAATCCTTTTATTTTGAGTATGTGACACTTTATTTACATAAAGAATTCCCCGGAGTCGAGTCTTTGATGGCATAGCACGTCGAGGGAAAAGCAATACAGGCTTGGTTTTATGGCTTAAACTTCACCTGCTTATCAATGATTGTGGGGAGCTTTTAGTGGTCAAGTTGACCCTGGTTAGTACAGATAATTGCCAACTGGTCAAACAGTTAGTGAGAGGGTTAAGTGGGTATGTATATAGAGAAAGGTTATCTTTCACAAGCACAGTGTGAAGAGCTGACAGCGGAAGGAATGACATTAGTGACAAATGTACGCAAGAGTACGAAAACCAACGCTTTATCACTATGGGATAATCTGATGTTAAGAAAGCATTTTGTGATAGAGACTGTTGTGGATCAGTTTAAAAATATTTCTCAGATAGAGTACTCAAGACATCGTAGTGTTCTCGGTTTTCTGCTGGAAGTCATGTCAGGATTAATTGCCTACACTTTTCAGCCGAAAAAGCCGAGCTTAAATTTACGTAATTTTTAAATAGCCATCCTTAAACAAAACTGAGGTTAGATTAAGATATCTTCAAATAATATCCGTTGCCTTTATCTTTTAATTGAATTAATTAAAAGATAAAGGCAAGGTTGAGATATTATCAATGAAAGTTGTTTTTATATAAACTTATCGTTTTTTACTACTTGATATTATTTTTTTTGAATTAACTATTGAAAGGAAAATAGTCGAATTAACTATTGAAGAAATTAATAATATTGTAAATCCAGTAATAATTTCTTCAAGGCCAACACCTAAGTAAATAGTATAAAAGAGAATGATCATAGTAATAAATACATAAACACCTGACTGCATACCCAAAGTATAAAGAGAATTTTTTGAATATAACCCCAGATAAGAGAAAAAAACAGGTTGCATAATTGTATTAGCTAAAAATACCATAATTGTGAATAGCAAATAGAGCATGCCAGAATTTATAATAATTCCAAGTGAACAAAATCCGAGGGAAAATAATTTAATGATATTACCTATCATGATTCTTTTTGTTAAAAGTACGGATTTCATGACTTTCATGATGCCAATTGCAAAGGGGAACCATATAATCAGTAGTATGATATACATTTGAACCATATCAATATGTTCAAAATATTTTGTTCGCATTGCTGGCATAATCATTAAAGAGAGGAAAAAACAAACATTGATTATAACCAAACTTGAAAAGGAAAAGAAAACAATTAATTTATTGTCTGTTTTTACAGAATCCTTAATGTTATGTTTTTGATTTTTTGAATTATTATTTTTAAAGCCAGTAAAATAGATAATTGAAGCAATAGAATAAATAAAAGTAGAAAAAAAATCTGCTGATGTACGGGAGTTTAAACCGAAGAAAGAGAAAGTGACTGGGATTATAAATGGCAAGCTTAATAACGCCAGGCTTAAGATAGAGAAATCCTTATTCGTCTTATTTTCATTTCCTTCGGTTATAATAATATTTCTTCCCATTATGACAATAAATCCACTTATTACTCCCCATAATATTCTATGTAGAGCATCCAGCCAAACTGAAATAAGTGTTATTTCTCTTGCAAAGAGAATGCAGTTTATAGTTGCTAAGAATAAGAAGAATCCAAAAATATTTTTTTCAAAAAGAGCAATATTCATTTTTCGAATGATGAAGGATATGGTCATACACCCTAGGGATAACCCCAATAAATAGGAAAAAACAGGAACATAAGCGTATAGAATCATGCCTCCATCTTTAAGCATAGTATCTACCCAAATCATCAGACCAGACGAACCGGTGATGTTTGCAGAGATTAATAACACATTAAGCATAACAGCTCTATTATTAAACATGGTGATTGTTTTCCTTTTGTTCATTACTTGTTTCTTTTATCTTGTTATTAACTACTTAATATTATTAGATTATTCTATTTGTCATGTTGCCTTTGATAGCATTCTGAAAAACCTATAGTTGTTGAATGTATTTAGTTGACTCGGAGATATCGTCTCGTTTCCCCATGGGTAAGCATTATTCCAGACTTTAAATTTCTTATACTCCCGGTGCTTGTGCATATTCGTGTCAACGATAAATAACTTTCCAAAATGGTGCTACATCTTATCTACCAACAACCCTATGTATAACAATGAGTTGAAGAAATCCGCGTGTGGCGGAATTATGAAACCTTATTTATATTGATGAATACTCTGTGTTAATAACACTAATAATTAGCTATATTTATCATTGATACGATTGAAACTCAAGCTAAAGAATGGATAAAGGTAGGATATAACTAAATGGTTATATAGACACCGACTTAATTCAAGATAGTAAATAAAATTTTCTGGTAATGTAGTCGCAAACATATATTTGGTTTCAAAGATCCCTGATAAAAATTCGCACTTTCTGACCTCATGATTTCAACAATCTTCTGAACAGACTAACTTATTTAACCCGAATTCTGGATAAGAAATTGACGAGAAGCCTGTTCTAGGAGCAAAGTTTTGACGCACACCAAAAACAGCTCCTAGGTGGAACAGGCTATGGATAAGTTAGTTGAGATTTTTTGTGATGTCGATGATTTTTGCCGTTTTTTTATCCCTCAATCGGAACAATTTTGTCTCGATAGCGAGCATCGGTTACGCCGCCGACAAGGTCACATGTATCCCAGTGGAATCATGACCATTTTGATCCTTTTTCATCTGTCACATTACCGTAATTTTAAACATTTTTATCTAGAATATATTTGGAAATATCACCACAACGATTTTCCCACCTTGCTCAGCTATCCTCGTTTTGTCAGTATGGCCCCTTCCGTTTTGGCGCCACTATGCAGCTATCTGACTCAATTAAAAGGGAAACCAACAGGCATTGCTTTTATTGATTCCACCCGTTTGAGTGTCTGCCATAACATTCGCATTCCTCGACATAAGGTCTTTGCCGGGATAGCAAAGCGCGGAAAAAATTCAATGGGAGGGTTTTACGGTTTCAAATTACACCTGGTTGTCAATCACCAGGGTGAAATTCTGGCGCTTAAAGTCACTGCCGGTAATGTAGATGATCGGGAACCTGTTCGCGAATTAACAACAGCATTAACGGGCTCGCTTTACGGCGATAAAGGTTATCTCAGTCAGGAACAGGCAGACGATTTAGGCAAAACCGGTGTCACTTTCGTCACCCAAAAGCGCCGAAATATGAAAGCACGCTTGCTGGCTGAGTGGGATAAAATAATGTTATCAAGGCGTTTTATCATCGAAACGATTAATGGGCAATTAAAAACCCTTTCTCAAATAGAGCATTCTCGCCACCGAAGTATAAAAGGATTTATGTTGACCGTTTTAGGCGGTTTGATTGCTTATTGTCTTAAATGGAAGAAGCCATCACTGAAAGTTTTCTATTCGGAAGACGATTTTTCAGTGACGGCTTAAACAGAATTCGGGTTATTTAGTACGCATCCTCTGTTTCGTGATACTCGATAATCTGACTTTGCCACTATTGCTGTGCTCTTTAAGAACCAACCTTAGATAACTGGCAAAATGGCGACCATTCTTAAATCCTGTACTGTCGCCTCATGCTAACAGCAGGCTAAAGCCCTAGCAGTCCTACACTTAGAGTGTCTGTAGTCGGCACATATTCTCCTGTTGAAAACTCAGATGCTCAAAGCGTTTATCCAGCTCTTTCAAATGCAGCCGTTGCTTTTTGTGCTCAAACAAAAGTTCCTGAAATCGCTAACGGCTCAATGCAGCCAATTTATTTTCGGCATTTTCTAGATGTTCGGGTAAACATTGTTCTATCTTATGATTGTTTCTTGTTATGGCAATACCATATTCTAACCTCAAGCTGCATATCTAATTGATCAGTGTAGTTCTATTTTTCACTCAACGCTGGTAAACCCGATGTAGGTATTAAATATCCTGCTGTTCCAGTGTCTTTTCTAGCACATAACGCATACATGGGAGACTATCCGTCACCACAATGGCAACAGTGTCATTTTTATTATTCTTGCTACTCATCCTAAATTGCGCCACATACTGGAGACTGATTTGTTTCACTCACCTTATGACCTAATCGTTTGAATTGACGGACCCAGTAGTTTGCACTGCCATAAGTTTTTTTCTGTTGGTTAATAGTATTCGTATGGATATATGGATAGAAGAGTATTAAAGTAATTCTTTAGTTTCATAGATGGTGTTAATATAAAGAATAACTTTCATAATCCTTTATATTTTACCTGATATTTTGTTACAGTATTAAATAGTTATACTTTAATAAATAATAACATGAAATTAATTAATTTTTTGATTAAATATTTTTTCTTGACATTTTGTTAACATTATCTATTCTTAATATAGATATTATAGTTATATAAATTGAGTTAAAGATAATTAAATTATTATGAATTATCCTTGATAACTATAAATTATATGTGAGTGATAATGATGCCTATAAATAAACATAATAGCGCTCGAATTTTTAAAGAAATACTTAATAACCATAAAGTTGATTTGATTCTAGAAGCACATAATGGACTTTCTGCTCGTGTGGTGGAAGAAGCTAGCTTTGTTGCTATTTGGGCGTCAAGTTTATCTATTTCTTCTGCTTTAGGATTAAGAGATTGTAATGAGGCGTCTTGGAGTCAAGTTATTGGTATAGCAGAAAATATGTATGATTCAGTATCTATTCCCATCCTTTTTGATGGAGACTCCGGTTATGGAAATTACAATAATGTACAGCATATTGTCAAACGCCTTTCCCATTATGGAATTGCTGGGATCTCACTAGAGGACAAGCTTTTTCCGAAAATGAATTCTTTCATTTCTGGGGAGCATACATTGACACCAATTCAAGAGTTTATTGGGAAAATTAAGGCGGCACATGATGTAAAGAAAAATGAAGATTTTGTAGTAATCGCACGTACTGAGGCATTAATTGCTGGTTTAGATATTGATATTGCTTTGGAAAGAGCAGAAGCTTACTGTCAAGCTGGTGCCGATGCAATATTCATTCACTCAAAAAAATCAGATGGAAAAGATATTTTGGAATTTGCTAAGCGATGGAATCATCGTTGTCCACTAGTTGTCGCACCTACAACATATACTAGTCTACCTCTGTCTGTATTAGAAGATGTGGGAATATCAATTTATATTTGTGCTAATCATCTGATGCGAGCAGCTCTAGCGCATATGAGAAATGTGGCCTATCAGATTAAGATAGATAATAGTATTAATAAAATTAACTGCGTAATTTCACCACTTTCAGATGTATTTAAACTGTTGAACTACGACGAACTCAAAACTGCCGAAAGTAAATACTCATCATGAGATATTCATGTATGATTGTTGATTTTATTATAAATGCACTCTATGCGTCGAACAGGATTATGATAGAGGGTGGAGTAAATCTCTATTATCATTCAATATGGTGTGGTACCCAAGCAATAAATGATAAGAGGTCTGAGGCACTGATTATTGCAGCTTTGTTACATGATTTTGGTCACTACTTGATTGATGTCGACGAAAGTAATTATCAGAGAGATCGAATGCATGCTGAAATTTCAGCGTCGTGGCTCAATAGATGGTTTCCTGATGATGTTTGTAGACCAATAGCTTTGCATACTGAAGCAAAACGCTATTTATGCCGAATAGATGAACAATATTATCAACGATTGCCAAAAGGATCTCAACTAAGTCTGAGAAATCAAGGACTAGCAATGAATGAAAATGAAGCGTATCTTTTTAAGTGTGATAGGTATTTTGTAGATAGTTTGATTATACGTCATTACGACGACGAGCCTTATCGTGAACAAACTCTTTTTGATTTGCAATATTTCAGAGAAATATTAATAACGATTCTGAGGTGATAATGGACACATTACATATCGACACTCATGTGCATTTGTTGGTGAGTAAAAAACAAATAGAACCAGATTGGCGTAATATCAGCCATATGCTGCATATTGCATGTATAAGTGGGCTAGATGCTATTTGTGTAACAGAACATATTGAGGCGGTTGGTTATGCTCGTCTCATGCGTGAGATTTTTGTAGAAAATAAACTGAACGGTGAATTGTATGATGGATGTGTAGTTACACCAGGAGGTTTAACGTTGTACCCTGGTGCAGAAATTCAACTAAGGAATGGTACAAATATTGGAGTTCATACTGATCTGGATACATTATTTCTTTTAGATCACAGAGCTGGGGCTTACTCATTAGCAGAACTTCATCGGGAACTGACATTGCGTGGTACTTGGTTTATTTTAGTGGCACATCATATTTTTTGGCCAGGAAAGACTTATCCCGATCATGCTGAACTGGCGAGTTATGTCAGAGCAATAGAAGTGCCAGCCAAAGATTTAAAGAATGTTAATAAATATATTGAACTTGCCGAACGTTATAATCTTGCGACTACTGGTGGCTCAGATGCACATACCTTTATCCAAATTGGAGCTTGTTATGGTGTATTAAGTCAGAGTATACAGGCTTCTCACCCACTTTTAATTTCATTAGACCAACCGCAGAAAAATCATGTTTATAGTGAATTTAGTAAAAGGTTGGTTGAAATGTCAAAACTGTATCGTGAGTCCTTGTTTAATTGAGAGGTAGTAAAATGATTGATTCAGAAATTTCTTTACCAAAAGCACATGTTCTCTCGTTACTGGCCGGTAGAAAAATGACTGAGAGAGATCTGGAAAATAATGCAACGATAAAAGATGATTGTGTTATCTTTCCAAGCTTTTCACAGCTTCAAGTTATAGCAGATCGTATGGCTGTCCCAATTGGATATTTCTTCTCTTATCAGAAAGGGAATGATTTGGATGATGGAGTAAAAATTTCTCGCCGTGATGAGACATATAAGCGTGATGAATATCGTGATGGCTCTCACTATTATACTTATCATCATTTGGTCACCACTCGGGCTGATCCGGGTTTAATGGCTTTGCGCTTAGATTTGCATAGTGATGAATCTCAACCTTTGAAATTGAATGAAGGACATGGTTCAAAAGAAGTGGTGTATGTTACGAAAGGAAAAGTTCGGGTACAGTGGTTGGATGGGAATAACTCACTGAGAGAAGATGTTATGAATGAAGGAGATTCAATATTTATCTTACCAAATGTATCTCATAGTTTCTCTAATTATGAGAAGGATATTAAATCAGAAATTATTGCCATAAATTACCGATGATAAAGATTGATTTTAGATGTTTCACTCAGAAGATTTTTTTTATTTAAATTATATTTCTATAATTGAAATTGGTGGTATGAATTGCCACCAATAATAATCGACCTTGGAAGATGTATTAATAAAATTATGGAAAAATAGTATTTTTATTTATTATTGGAAATTTATTCTACATGAGGATTCTCAATAATATTGTATGTAATTATGTAAATTAAAATTTCATTTCTCGTCGTTTTTATAATTTATTATATAAACGCATATTCTTATGTATTTATAGATATGATGGCTAAAATAGAAAAATGATTTTTATTCTTTTATAAAAACAGGTTGTGAAAATTAACAATTTAGTGGTGTAAATTAAATTTTAGATAGGATTAATTATGATAAGGATAAATAAAACATTTTATCGTTATTAAAATTATAAAGAGTTATTAATATGAATAATATTGGTTTTATTGGATTGGGGCGGTTGGGAAAGGCAATCTGCTCTAAGCTGTTAAAAGAAAATGTTGAATTATATATACACAACAGAAATTCTAATAAAGCTACTGAACTTATACAGCATGGAGCTATATGGTGTGAAAATATTTCAGAGCTGGCTAGAAATTGCCGTGTGATTTTTATCTGTACAGCAGGAGAAACAGCCATTGAAAAATATCTTATGAATGAAGTAACCGGGCTGATAGCTTTTCTAGAAAAAGGTAGTATTATTATTGATTTAAGTACAATTTCACCTGCTAAGGCAATCCAGATTCATAATAAGTTAAGTTGTCATTCATTAAGCTATATTGAATGTCCGGTGTCTGGTGGTAGTGAAGGGGCATTAAATGGTTCATTGTCAGCTATTGTAGCAGGAGATGAGGTAGTTTGGGATATGATCCAACCTTTACTATATTACTTCTGTAAAGAGATTACCTATACGAATAAGTTGGGTGAAGCTCAGCAGCTTAAAATCTTAAACAATATAGCAGAAAGTATAAATTTAGCTGGGGCTTTGGAGGTTATTAAGCTGGGTTTATTGCAGGAAATTGATATTGGGCTTATGCAAAAGGTATTCACAAGTTGTCGAGGATGTTCGGCTTATATGAATGTTGCCCTGAAATATATCATTTCGGGAGAGAAAACTAGTGATGTTAGCTTGGCAATACGTTGTAAAGATTTGCATTTGGCTGAGTCACTTTATCAGAATTTCAATGCGTTTCAGATGATCGATAAAGTGAAATCTTTATTTTTATATACGAAGGAAATCTACGGTGAAGAAAGTGATCAATGTGATTATTTTTCTTTAATTTCAAAAAAACTAAGTGAGATAATTTAATATGGCTTTCTGTGATGACATTATTCTTGAAGATACTACTTTACGAGATGGTGAACAGGCACCTAGTATGGCATTCAATCGTGAGACAAAATTAAAAATTCTGGATGCTTTAATTTATTGTGGTGTTAAATGGATTGAGGCTGGAATTAACGCTATGGGTGGAAGTGAATCTAGTACACTCAGGGAAATGCTTGAGCGTGTACAAGGTCAGGATATTCATCTTATTGCTTGGAATAGGGGAATAAAGCAGGATATTTCTGATTCACTGGATCTTGGTTTTACTCATGTTCATATTGGCTTGCCTACCTCCGAGATTCACTTAGTTAACAGTATTAAAAAAAGTAAATCATGGTTGATCAAACAGGCTTGTGATCTTGTTGATTATGCTAAACAGCGAGGAGCATTTGTATCTATTAGTGCTGAGGATGTAGGGCGGTCTGATCTGAATTTTGTTGTTGATTATGCAGGTGAAGTTTATGAGGCTGGGGCTAATAGATTAAGATTATCCGACACAGTCGGTTTACTGACTCCGCAACAATATTATAACGTTGTAAATACAATATCTTCTGCTATACCAATTGATACTCAATGTCATACTCATAATGATTTTGGTTATGCAGTAAGCAATACTATTGAAGGATTACGTGCAGGTGCACGTTATTTCCATACTACAGTTAATGGCATTGGTGAAAGAGCTGGTATGCCTGATATGGCTCAAACAGTGCTTTCACTGAAATTACATTATAATATTGATATAGGGATTAAAACTGAAGCATTAAAAGGTCTCTGTGAGTGTGTATCGAAAGCAACCAAAATACCTCTTTATCCTTGGCAGCCTATTGTTGGTGATAACGTTTTTTCACATGAATCTGGGATTCATGCTAATGGAACACTAAAAAATAGTGCTTCTTTTGAGCCGTTTTCTCCCGATCTTGTTGCAGGTATTCGAAAAATTATAGTGGGCAAGCACTCAGGTAAAGCATCAATTAAATATGCCCTTGAGAAACTGGATATTAGTTATAAAGAGCATGAATTAGCTCCTTTACTTGCGATGGTACGGGAAGTAGCAATAATTAAATCTTCAGGTCTATCCTTTCAGGATGTTGCGGATCTCCATTCTATACTACGTAAAATATGAGCCATGAAAAATCATCTATTTGTTTTCAATCAAGGTGCAATTTCCGCATTATTGAATAGCTACAAGAAGTCTCTGGACGATATACCATTTCTTAATCTTACTCTTAAAGGCAAAATATTTTTCAATGATTTCAATAGTGTCAAGGCTTTTGCAAGTTCCATTAGTTTGCCAGTGCAAGATATTTTGTCTTTGCTGGATAATTATCCTTATGATCTGGAATCTGGAGTAAAAATTAGTCGTGAAGGAACTCAATTTGAGAGAATAAAAACAAGTGAGGCTGGTGATCTTTATCATTACCGTCACGTAATGAAAACGCTTGCTGACCCTGAGTTAATGGTGCTTAAAACTACCCCACTTTGCAATGATTTGTATAAGATGAAATTGAATACTGGTCATAAGGTCAAAGAAGTTGTTTATGTTCTTCAAGGAGAAGTTGGTGTTTTATGGCTGAATAAGCAAAGAGAACTCCGTAGGGATAGCCTTAAGCAAGGGGATTCCATTTACATTGACTCTTGGGTTCCTCATGCTTTCTACTCAATAGTTAAGGATTCCCATATACTTGCCATTGATTATTTTTAATTTATCGGGCTGGTTTATCCAGCTCGTATGAGTTATCTCCAGTATTATGGACATCCTTTATCGTTATAGTTAATCTCAGTTTTGTTTAAGGATAGCTATTTCAAAATTACATAAATTTAAGCTCGGTTTTTTCGGCTGAAAAGTGCAGGCAATTAATCCTGACATGACTTCCAGTAGAATACAATGTCTTAAGTGTTCTATCTGAGAAATATTTTTCAACTGAAACGGTCTCTATCACAAAATGCTTTCTTAACATCAGTTTATTCCATAGTGATAAAGCGTTGGCTTTCATATTCTTGCGTACATTTGTCACCAATGTTATTCCTTCCTCTGTTAGCTCTTCACACAGTGCTTGTGAAAGATAACCTTTCTCCATATACATACCCATTTAACCCTTTCACTAACTGTTTGACCGGTTGGCAATTATCTGTATTAACCGGGGTCAACTTGACCGCTAAAAGCTCCCCACAATCATTAATAAGCAGGTGAAGTTTAAAGCCATAAAACCAGCCTGTACTGCTTTTTCCTCGACGTGAGAAATGCACACAGGGGGATGAGTGCTCTTTTTTTTCAGTGTGAACATTCGGGTATAACTGACTAATTTAGGGAATTCTTTATGAAAATAAAGTGTCACATGCTCAAAATAAAAGGATTTAAAATCTCGATAATGACTTATGTGAAATAAGATAAGGATCATCATCATTTCACCGAGAGAGAGAAGACGGACGATTACGTAGACGTAATCCACGTTCTTAACTTATTGGCTGCTATTCAGCTGCCGAAATGAGTATTGCTTTACCAAATGATTTGTGACGAATGATAACCGGCTCACCGCTAACCGAAGTTTTGTGAATATCGGACAGTTTTGCCCTAGCATCTGTGAAGTTGATAATTTTCATAGCATCCCCTGTACAGTTGAAATGTACATACTATAGAACAAAAAAATAAACTGGATGTACTCAACGAACGGGAAATTCAATAGCATACTCAAGAACAATCTATTCTATTGCTTCATCAATACCTTAAGTATGCTATTTACTTTTATACCCTTCATCTTTCAAGCTGCTGCTTTGTTGGCTGCTTTCACTTACCCCAGTCACATAGTTATCTATGCTTCTGGGGATGCGTTCACTTGCCACCGCGCTGCAATTTGAAATCTATTGGGTATATTAGGGGCTGTTTACCTTTCGGGTACATAATTTATTCAGCCCACATAGGCAACCAGAATGATAAAACCCAGAGCCAGTATACTGGCGTAATTACGTTCCAACTTATCGTATCTTGTTGCTATTGCGCGAAAATGTTTAATTCTGGCAAACACATTCTCCATCAAGTGGTGGTAACGATATAAACATGTATCAACATGCTTATCGGCTTTTCGACGGTTTTTCTTGTAGGGAATGACCGGTGTTGTGCCTTGTTGTCTCATGATAAGCCTGAAGGCTTCGCTATCGTAACCTTTATCCGCAATCACAAAATCCGATGGCGGTGACTGAGACACCAGACTTTCAGCATGAACGATGTCGTGTGTTTGACCACCGGAAAGCTCAAAATGCACAGGTAAACCGTAACTGTCCACGGCCAAATGGATCTTGGTTGACCATCCACCCCGACTTTTTCCTATCGGTTCATTTTCTTTAGAAGCCGCGCCTGCACTGTGTTGATGAGCCTGCACAATACTCCCATCAATGAACAGCCACTCTGTATCAGAATATTCAGATAACAATTTAAATATTAAATTAAAAATATCTTTCTTTGCCCATTCATTAAAACGTCGAAAGACGGTATTCCATTTCCCAAATTCAGGCGGTAAATCCCGCCAGGGACAACCGGTTCTCATGCGGTAAAGGCTCCCTTCAAAGGTCAGGTGATATTCTTCTTTGTGATAAATAAGCCCATTATGTTGCATGAATACAGCTAGCGTATGCCATAGGGGTTTTGATAACCTGATTCTCGGCATGATTGGTTTTTGGCGAAAGCAATTATACCCAATCATCATGCTGTTCAATAAGCTCTCTCAAAACGTCAACAGCCCCTAGTCTTCCCATTTAATATTCAGGGGTTAAATATGGACGACGATACGTTTTCCATCAGGAAGTCGAACATCAAGGTTTAACTCTCCACCTAACGCTGCGACATAGCGTTTCAATGTTGAGAGTTTAGGGTCATTACTAGGCTGTTCCATTTTCGCAATAGTAGGCTGTTTGACACCAAGCGCTGCTGCTAGCTCAGTTTGTGAAACATTAAGAGCCTCGCGGATCTGGCAAAGTCCTATTTCCCGTTTCATTTCATCAACTTTTTTAGCAATTCTGCGGCGGCTTTCAGGACTGCATTTTTCAAGCAATTCATTAAGTGTGGCCATATTCATCTCTCCAGTTCTGTGAGATGCTTCTTAAACTCAGCATCAGCAAGTTTGATCATATCTTTATAGAACCGTTTTTCATGTAGTCCGGTTTTATCACCAGCGCAAAGAACAATAGCATTTCGACAGGGGTCAAAAGCGAAGAATGCCCGTACAGGATTTCTGGTATGCTGGATACGCAACTCTTTCATGTTAGGAAATTCAGAGCTATGCAGCGTATTAGCGTAAGGTCTGCCTAATTGCGGACCATACTCTCTCAGAATTTCCAGAGCGGCCAGAATGTCATCCTGTAACTCCTCATTCTGTTCGTTATACCAAGCATCAAACACCTCTGTCGCTATGACTTCCCACATATTCATTTCTCATAGCTTATAAACTATAAAATCAGCATATAGCCTACTAGCTATGATTGAAAACCCTTCCTCGAATTTAATAGTAAAACCCTCATTGAGCCTACTTCGTGTCGTTTAAACGCTGCGCGTGCTGTAGAGAAGACAATATTTTTTGGGCTGCGGTGAGTACATGATCAATTTCGTCTGTCAGTTCCAACAATTCAGGTTCTATATCCATTAATTGAACGCCTTGTTGTAATTGTTGTTCAATTAATTGGCAGAGGGCTTTAAGTTGTGGCACACCACTATAACAGCAGCTACCGTGTAGTTTATGGATCTGCTGCTGATAATTTTCCACTGCTTCCCCTGACAAAACTTTTTCTGTGATTGTTTTAATTGTTGGTAGTAAATCTACCAACATTTGCAGCATATCTATAGCTAACTGTTCTTTTCCAATGGCCTGTTGTAATGCTAATGACCAGTTAATATGTTGTGATTTTGGTATTTTGACATAGCGATTTAATACCGATCTCAGGCTATCTTCGTCAAGAGGTTTAGTCAGGAAATCTTCAAATGGAGATTGATCTGTATCGCTCTTTGGTCGGCAGGTATAAGCTGTAACCGCAATGATCGGTGTACTGCGGTGTTGTCGTAGCTGGTGGATGCGGTCGGAAGTACAGATGCCATCCATACCTGGCATATGAATATCCATCAGAATGATATCAAAATGGTGAGAGGTTGCTGACTGCAAAGCTTCTTCTCCACTGCTACATAGCACGGTTTTTTCCACGATTTCTTCCAGTAATGAACCTATGAGTTTGAGGTTAGCTGGATTGTCGTCAACGGCCATAACTGTCATTGGTAAACGTGGGGGATGAGTAAGCGCTTTTTGTGGTACAACTGAGTCGGTTAGAATGAAATCATCTTTTCCTAGCCATAAATCAAAACGGAAAACAGAACCTTTTTTCGGCTCACTGGTAAAACTGATATTTCCGCCCATTTCTTGGATCAGTTTCCGTGTAATGACTAGACCGAGGCCGGTGCCGCCATAACGGCGGGAAATGCTGGCATTTGCTTGATGGAAAGCCTGAAATAGATGAGGTTGCTGTTCAGGGCTGATACCAATACCGGTATCGCTGACCGTAATCTCTAAATTAATTTTGTGGTGCTTCTGTTGTAGCAAGTTGATCTTTATCTCCACAGAACCCTGTTCAGTGAATTTAATTGCGTTACCGATGATATTGGTGAATATTTGCTGGAGGCGCGTAGGATCGCCTACGACCAGATTCGGTATTTGGGGATCAACATGGTGAGTTAGCTGAATATTCTTACTTTTGGCACTCAGTGTCAGTAACACCATGACCTCATCAATTGTATCCTGTAAAAGGAATGGAACGTTTTCCAATACCAATTTATCCGCTTCAAGCCGTGAAAAATCCAATATATCATTAATAATATTCAGTAAATGATTTGCGGAACGCTCGATAATATACAGGTATTCAGTTTGCTGTATTGTTAAAGGTGTTTTCAGTGTTTGGCGGGTAAAGCCAATTACGCCATTAAGTGGTGTGCGTAATTCATGAGACATATTTGCCAGAAATTCCGTTTTTATTCTGGCCGCTTCTTGAGCGCGTTTTTTCGCTATCGCCAGTTCAACGTTCTGAATTTCGAATTGCTCCATTGTTTCCCGCAGATCCGACGTTGCTTGATCAATATCGTTTTTCATCTCTTCTTTATAGCTGGAAAGCGATTTGGCCATCGCATTAATGCCATTTTTCAGCGTGTCTAATTCACCAAAATATTTCCCGTTGACACGGCTATTCAATTGTCCTTGGCGAATTCTATCGACAGTACTGACCATATCGCTGATAGGCTTTGTGATCTTACGAACCAAATGGTAGGCGAACAGGGATGCCCAACCAAGGCAAATGAGTAATAGCAATATAAAGATAATGATCTCTTTATATTGTTGTAAGTGAGCTGACCGTAAATCAAGATCAATGGCGATGTAACCAATCGGACGTAAAGATGGGATGTCAGAATGTTGCTGATTCTGAGACAAGTGGTGTTCTGAAATAATGGGTATGCGTAAGATAATACTGTTTTTAACCTCCATTTTTGTCAGGGTGGTTGGCAGAGGCATATTTGGCGAGATCTGTAGTTGAGCTGAATTGTATTTATAGTTTGATATATCAAATAGTTCATTATCGTCATTAAAAATGGCAATCGCCCGAACTATCTCAGAATTTCTGCGATGAAGCCGGGTTATCAATGAATTGACACGTTCACGGTTATGCAGGTTTATGCCAATTTCACTGGCAATAGAAAGGGGTTCGATAATACTGATCCCAGATCGAACAATCTGGTTTTTCAGTTCACGATGGTGATAACAGAGGAATGAGATACTGAAAAACATGCCAACCAGTAAAATTGGCACTAGGATCAGGCTCATCATGCGGATGCGTAAGCTATATTTGGTCATAATCGTCCATTATGGGAAAATAGGAACTTAATAATTCATAGTCCGTAAGAATCATGGTGCAATTTTATTCCCCCAATCGCCGAACAGTAAATCGACATATCATCACA
Organism: Photorhabdus aballayi; assembly: GCF_026153155.1. Taxonomy (NCBI): domain Bacteria; kingdom Pseudomonadati; phylum Pseudomonadota; class Gammaproteobacteria; order Enterobacterales; family Morganellaceae; genus Photorhabdus; species Photorhabdus aballayi. Next base: position 128,130 of record NZ_JAPFCD010000003.1, read on the forward strand.
GTCACTGCTGATAATCTGGATGCCCACGGGCAGGGCGTAGCTCGCCATCAGGGTAAAACTATTTTTGTCGCCGGATTATTGCCCGGTGAACAAGCACAGGTACAACTAACGGAAGAGAAGCGTCAGTTTGCAAAAGCAAAGTTGGTTAAGCGTCTATCTGATAGTCCATATCGTGTAAATCCTCGTTGCCCGCATTTTGGAGTATGTGGCGGTTGTCAGCAACAACATGTTGCATCTGATTTACAACGTGAGAGTAAAGCCAGCGTCCTCGAACATCTGATTAGACGGGAAACCGGTGTAACGGTTTCTGCCAAGCCGGTGATTCTTGGTCCCGAATATGGTTATCGGCGCCGGGCAAGGCTTGGTTTACATTATCAAGTAAAACAGCGCCAACTGGTGATGGGATTTCGTCAAAATCAATCCAATGAATTAGTTGCTATAAAAGAGTGCCCTGTTTTGCGGCCTGAATTGGAACAGTTATTGCAGCCATTATCTCAGTGTCTGAATAACTTGAAAGCAGTGAAACGGTTAGGGCATGTGGAATTGGTGCTAGCAGATAATGGTCCATTGATAGTGTTGCGCCATCTTGATCCCTTGAAACGGGAAGATAAAGAGAAGCTATGCACGTTTTCTGTGCAACATAACGTTGCTGTTTACTTGGCGGCGGATGAAACCTCACTTGAACCACTGAATGAACCGCCGGAACCTTGGTATCAGGTTGGTGGCTTAAAATTGGTTTTTAGTCCAAGAGATTTTATTCAGGTTAACGATCAGGTGAATCAACAAATGGTTGCTCAGGCGATAGAGTGGCTTGATTTACAATCGAATGACCGGGTGCTCGATCTGTTCTGTGGAATGGGGAATTTTACCTTACCTATTGGTCGCGTAGTGCAATCTGTGGTCGGAGTTGAAGGGGTTGCCACGCTGGTGGCTAATGGGCAATATAATGCCAGATTAAATAATTTGGATAACATATCTTTCTGCCATGAGAACCTGGAAGCTGACATACATCATCAACCCTGGGCGAAACTGGGGTTTAACAAGGTTTTATTAGATCCGGCGCGTGCTGGTGCGGCAGGCGTCATGTCACACATTGTTGAGTTAGCCCCGGAAAAAGTGGTCTACGTCTCTTGTAATCCAACAACATTGGCGAGAGACAGTAAGATTCTGCTTGAGGCTGGCTATCGAATTATCAGTGTGCGGATGCTGGATATGTTTCCGCATACAGGTCATCTGGAGTCAATGGCGCTATTTAGTCGTTAGATTGTGGTTGGGTAGAAGCTATGAAGTAGTCGGGAGAGATTATGGTTGCGGTAAGAAGTGCTCATTTAACCCCTGCGGGAGAGTTTGCAGTAAACAGGTGGATCGCTAGTTTAAATGTAGCGAATCTTCAATTGGGTGAAAAATTAGCCGAAACCTGGCGTTATTGTCATGAAAAAGCGCAAAATCATCCTGATGCAGAACTTCTGTTATGGCGTGGCGTAGAGATGGTTGAGATCCTCTCCACGTTAAGTATGGATAGTGACAGTATGCGTGCCGCGCTACTGTTCCCGTTGGTGGATGCGAAATTACTCGACGATCAAACCGTCACCGAGGCATTTGGTAGTGTAATTACCAATCTGGTGAAAGGCGTTATGGAAATGGATGCTATTCGCCAGTTAAAAGCCACTCATCACGATTCAATCTGCTCTGTACAGGTTGATAATGTCCGCCGGATGCTACTGGCAATGGTGGAAGATTTTCGTTGTGTCATTATCAAATTGGCAGAGCGGATTGCCCATTTGCGGGAAGTTAAAGAGGCGACTGAAGATGAGCGCGTACTGGCTGCGAAAGAGTGTTCCAATATTTATGCGCCGCTCGCTAACCGACTAGGCATTGGTCAACTGAAATGGGAACTTGAGGATTATTGCTTCCGTTATCTCCATCCTGATGAATATAAAAAAATTGCGAAATTACTGCATGAGCGCCGCATTGATCGTGAGCAGTATATTGATCACTTTGTCAATACATTACGTAAGCATATGCTCAAGGAGGGCGTCGTTACTGAAATATACGGGCGGCCTAAACATATCTACAGCATCTGGCGCAAAATGCAGAAAAAATCACTGGCATTTGATGAGCTGTTTGATGTTCGGGCTGTGCGGATTGTGGTTGAACGTTTGCAGGATTGTTACGCGGCACTGGGGATAGTACATACTCACTATCGTCATTTGCCGGATGAATTTGATGATTACGTGGCTAACCCGAAGCCGAATGGCTATCAATCCATTCATACCGTCGTGCTTGGGCCGAGTGGTAAGACATTGGAAATTCAGATCCGTACCCGTCAGATGCATGAAGATGCAGAATTGGGCATAGCCGCCCACTGGAAATATAAAGAGGGGGCAGTGGCGGGCAGTCGTGCTGGATATGAAGGACGCATTGCATGGCTGCGTAAACTGATCGCATGGCAGGAAGAGATGGCTGATTCTGGTGAGATGCTGGATGAAGTTCGCAGCCAAGTGTTTGATGATCGGGTATATGTATTTACACCGAAAGGTGATGTTATTGATCTACCTACCGGTTCTACGCCGCTGGATTTTGCCTACCATATTCACAGTGATGTGGGGCATCGTTGTATTGGGGCGAAAATCAGTGGCCGCATTGTGCCATTCAGCTACCAATTGCAAATGGGCGATCAGATTGAAATCATCACACAGAAACACCCGAATCCAAGTCGTGATTGGTTAAATCCAAACTTGGGCTATGTCACTACAAGCCGCGGTCGGGCGAAAATCCATAACTGGTTCCGCAAACAGGATCGGGATAAAAACATTATCGCTGGTCGTCAGATGCTGGATAACGAACTGGAACACTTGGATATCAGCCTAAAAGAGGCGGAAAAGTTACTCATTGCGCGTTATAACGTCCATACACTTGATGAAGTACTGGCGGGAATTGGGGTTGGTGATATCCGTATTAACCAGTTGGTCAATTTCTTACAAAGTAAACTCAAAAAAACCACCGCAGAGGATGCAGATCGGGAAGCGCTTCGCAATTTAGAGAGTAAATCACATCCACAGCGTAGTTCTACTAAAGACGATGGGCGGATTGTGGTAGAAGGTGTGGGTAATTTAATGCATCACATTGCTCGTTGCTGCCAACCAATTCCTGGCGATGAGATTGTCGGCTTTATTACGCGTGGCCGAGGGATCTCTATCCACTGGGTTGATTGTGAACAGTTGGCGGAGTTGCAGGCAAGTGCGCCTGAAAGGGTGGTGGATGCGGTTTGGGGTGAAAGCTATTCCAGCGGTTACTCACTGATTGTGCGTGTGGTTGCGAATGATCGCAGTGGATTACTGCGAGATATCACCACGATTCTGGCGAATGAAAAGGTGAATGTACTTGGGGTGAGTAGCCGCAGTGATGTCAAACAGCAGATTGCTACCATCGATATGAATATTGAGATTTATAACCTGCAAGTACTGGGGCGGATTTTGGCGAAAACCAATCAGTTGCCGGATGTTATTGAAGCCAAACGTCTTCATGGCAACTGACTGTAGCCAACAAAGAGGCAACTTGAAAGATGACGGGTATAAAACGGTTATTAGAGATTATGGCGCAATTGCGCCATCCTCAACAGGGATGTCCTTGGGACAAACAACAGACATTCAAAACCATCGCACCTTATACATTGGAAGAGACTTATGAAGTCATTGATGCCATTGAACGGGGCGATTTTTCTGATCTAAAAGAAGAATTGGGCGATCTGTTATTTCAGGTGGTGTTTTATGCTGAAATGGGCAAAGAGCAACAGTTGTTTGATTTTGATGATATCTGTCATGCGATTAGCGATAAGCTGGAGCGCCGCCATCCACATATTTTCGGTCAGCAGCAGGATATCAACAGTGATGTAGCTATCAATGGTTGGGAAAAACATAAGGCGCAGGAAAGAGCGCAAAAAGATCTACATTCGGTCCTTGATGACATTCCGGCAAGTCTGCCGGCATTGATGAAAGCGTATAAAATACAGAAGCGCTGTGCAGCGGTTGGTTTTGACTGGGATACTTTGGGTCCAGTGCTGGACAAAGTTTACGAAGAGATCGACGAAGTGATGGATGAGGCTCATCAGGCGGTTGTTGATGAACAGCACCTGGAAGAGGAGATTGGCGATTTATTGTTTGCCGTTGTGAACTTATCCCGCCATCTCGGATACAAACCGGAAATTGCATTGCAAAAAGCATGCAATAAGTTTGAGAACCGATTTAGAGAAGTAGAAAAGCTGATCCTGAACCAAGGCCACACCTTGGAAGCGGCGACATTGGAAGAAATGGAACAAATGTGGCAACAGGTTAAGAAGCAGTAACCGGAAAGAATGGCCGGGAAGCTGAAATTTTCCTTCCAGAATGCTAATTGAGAGCAGAGCGAACTTTTGGTATTAAGGAGGGAAAGGGATGGCAAACAGCCCAAGAGGGCTGTTATCAACGCGAGAAAAGCGGAAACAGAAAGCGGCGCTAATTCACGAAAAGATATCAAAGGAATGATGAAGAATAGAAAATTATCTCGTTGCCGTTAAACCTCAGTAATTAATGGCAGTAATCCCAGATTTACCAACTGAATTTCAACATCATTGGCTTTATCAATATCGTCCTGATTTTCGCCGTCAAAAATGCCTTTTTTGGTGATGATTAATGTCCCCAATTGCTCTTTATCATTGGCAATAGGCAAGATTTCATCTGCCATTGGTAACAATGAGGGGTCTATAACGAAGGGTAAATAAATCATCCAACCTGCACTTAACCTGTCGGGAAATACCTGATTTCGTTTCAAGGTATAGCCGTTAGTTTCCACCATAATGTAGGGGGAATTACGGCTGAAAACCAAAAAGGTAATAAAATCAATCAACCGTGAAAACTGAAACTCCTTTTCGTCAATATTAAGATCTATTGTTATTTCAGTTTGTCCTAACCTGTCACTACGATAGTTCTCATAGAATAGGGAACAGGCAAGCTCATCATCTTCACCATCCCAAATACTTTTTCCTATAAAAGGAAAATTTTTTTTGTAATTTTTTTCAAACACTTGAAACGCTTTTTCTGTCGGGAGGTTCTCTTCAAAAACAAGGTGTTCTAATGCTTCTTTACGAGTATGACCAGTCAAATACCAAGTCTTATGACGGCTAAAAAAGTGATCGATTTGTTGAGTAATTCGATATAAATCAGCTAATACTATTTGTGGAGTCAAGGGTTCTTGCCGGTCAAAATATAGCTTTATTTCTGGTGATAAAATAGCCATGTATTACCTCAGATTATCTAAATAAGGGAGTATGAAATTCCTACCTGATAAGGGTAGCGACTAAACCTCAGTAATTAATGGTAGTAATCCCAGATTTAACAACTGAATTTCAACATCATTGGCTTTATCAATATCGTCCTGATTTTCGCCGTCAAAAATGCCTTTTTTGGTGATGATTAATGTCCCCAATTGCTCTTTATCATTGGCAATAGGCAAGATTTCATCTGCCATTGGTAACAATGAGGGGTCTATAACGAAGGGTAAATAAATCATCCAACCTGCACTTAACCTGTCGGGAAATACCTGATTTCGTTTCAAGGTATAGCCGTTAGTTTCCACCATAATGTAGGGGGAATTACGGCTGAAAACCAAAAAGGTAATAAAATCAATCAACCGTGAAAATTGAAACTCCTTTTCGTCAATATTGAGATCCATTCTTACCTTAATTTGCCCTAACCTGTCTCTACGATAGTTTTCATAAAATAGGGAACAGGCAAGATCATCATCTTCGCCATCCCAGATTTTTTTTCCTATAAAAGGGAAATCTTCTTTGTAACTTTTTTCAAACAATCGAAACGCTTTTTCCGTCGGGTGGTTCTCTTCAAAAACACGGTGTTCCAATGCTTCTTTATGAGTATGACCTGTTAAATACCAAGTTTTATGACGCCCGAAGAATAGGTCAATCCGCTGTGTTATTTTATATAAATCAGCAAGTACTGCTTGGGGAGTCAAGGGTTCTTGCCGGTCAAAATATAGCTTTATTTCTGGTGATAAAATAGTCATATGTTGTCTCGCATTATCTGAGTAAGGGGGTGTGAAATACTTTAATATTGAAATATTCAGCAAATTCCTGTGAGTAGTAAGCGGCGCTTACAGGCTCCATAAAATGCCAGTGAGAACGTGGAATATCACTCAATGAGGCGCACACGTCTTGTTGTCGCCTACCTTGCTTTTTCATGGATTCATCACCTGTCCACCATATCACTGGCTTTCCCTTCCTAAAAAACTGATCATACTTAGCTTTGGATTCTAGAAACAGGCACCATTCTGGGCGCCAGCCATCAAAACTCACGCCTAAGCATTCCCAAACTTGTATAAGTTTGGCGTCAGGTTTGTAAATGGTTTTAGCTATTTGGAGTTGATAATCAAGGGTAATCTGCGAATATGGACTGGTACTCTCCCAGCTAGAACTTACTTTCTCAGTCGCTGGACACACCTTGCATTCTTCCCTTGCTGTACTGATTTCATCTGTTTGGGCTAGCGATTCCTCTTTTTCATCCTCTTTTGTCATCTCCTCAACACCGAGGCCAACCCCAACGCCGACTAATATGCCCGCAAGGGCTGATGCCGCATATTCGGCAGCAGTCAGGGCTACCGGAACTAACAGAGGTAAAGGCATGTTAATTTCTCCTTTTCAATAAGTTATCTGTTATCCTCAGAATATCTTTGTATTGTTGTTCCGGGTTTTCTCCTGTTTCAAGGGCATTTTTGATTTCTGGCGCATCATGGAAATTAAGATTGAAGGCGGTTAAATAAAGGTATGATTTAATAAGCTTTTTATTTCTAAATCCTAGGTCGTCGATTAGATATCGATATGCCTCTCTCAGTCGCTTATGCAAATTTTTCTCATCCTCATGCACAACCAAGTCGGCATGTTTTGACAAAATGCATTGCTTGATTTTTTCAATATAAACATTGTCCCCTGCATCAATAATTTTATCGAATTGTTCCTGAGTCAGTATAATCATGGTATCGCTCCTTAACTCATAAGCTACTATTACCTATATTGGGCCTTTTATCTGAGTGCAATTTAGCTGAAATGATTGTATTGCGAACAATCATACTGTTTTTTAATCAATTAAGGCAATAAATTCATTCGAAATTGAGAAGAGGCAATAACGATTGGCTTCATGAAAAATGAAGTTTGTGTCTGTACACATGTCTACATTGAAAATGCTGTGGAGGGGAAAAATACCTTATTTTCGTGCAGATTATTTGTAGCGAATTTAAGGTTCGGGTATACTGCTTTCCCGTCCTGTTATATCCATCATCTTTTAAACCTAAACTTTCAGGTTCAGCATGAAAACTAATTATATTTTTGTGACCGGCGGGGTCGTATCCTCTCTGGGTAAAGGCATTGCCGCAGCCTCTTTGGCGGCTATACTCGAAGCCCGCGGACTCAATGTCACTATTATGAAACTGGACCCGTACATCAATGTCGATCCAGGTACGATGAGCCCAATTCAACACGGGGAGGTTTTCGTTACCGAAGACGGTGCTGAAACTGATCTCGATTTAGGTCATTATGAGCGTTTCATCCGTACTAAAATGACTCGCCGCAATAACTTTACGACGGGGCGGGTTTATTCCGAAGTGCTGCGCAAAGAGCGCCGTGGCGACTATTTGGGGGCGACCGTTCAAGTTATTCCTCACATCACCAATGAAATTAAAGATCGCATCATCAGCGGTGGTGAAGGTCATGATGTGGTGTTGGTGGAAGTTGGCGGTACTGTCGGTGATATCGAATCGTTGCCATTCCTTGAAGCTATTCGTCAAATGGCAGTAGAAGTTGGTCGTGAACACACGTTATATCTGCACCTGACGCTGGTGCCTTATCTGGCAGCGGCTGGCGAAGTCAAAACTAAACCGACTCAACATTCGGTAAAAGAACTGCTTTCTATCGGTATTCAACCAGATATTCTGATTTGTCGTTCAGATCGCGTCATCCCTGCTAATGAACGTGCAAAAATTGCTCTTTTCTGTAATGTGCCGGAAAAAGCGGTTATCTCCCTAAAAGACGTTGATTCCATTTATAAAATCCCAGGGCTATTGAAATCTCAAGGCTTAGATGATTATATTTGTAAACGATTCAGCCTTGATTGCCCGGAAGCAAACTTGTCCGAATGGGAACAGGTCATTTACGAAGAAGCTAATCCTTCCGGTGAAATCACGATTGGGATGGTGGGTAAATACGTTGAATTGCCTGATGCGTACAAATCCGTGATTGAGGCATTGAAGCACGGTGGATTGAAAAATCGTCTGACGGTGAATATCAAGCTGATTGATTCCCAAGATGTTGAAACTCGTGGCGTTGAATTATTGAAGGGACTGGATGCGATTCTGGTTCCTGGTGGTTTCGGTGGTCGTGGTGTGGAAGGCAAAATCACGACAGCCCGTTATGCTCGTGAGAATAAAATCCCTTATCTGGGGATCTGTCTCGGCATGCAGGTAGCATTGATTGAGTTTTCTCGTCATGTTGCGGGCTTGGAAAAAGCCAGCTCAACAGAATTTGAACCTGATTGCCGGTTCCCGGTTGTTGGGCTGATCACCGAATGGCGTGATGAAGACGGTAATTTAGAAGTGCGTAGCGAAGAGAGTGATCTTGGTGGAACGATGCGTGTAGGTGGTCAGCCATGCCACCTGACAAAAGATAGCTTGGTGCGCGCCTTGTATGGGACGGATACGATTGTTGAGCGTCATCGTCATCGCTATGAAGTGAATAATTTACTGTTGAAACGTATTGAAAATGCTGGTCTGCGGGTAGCGGGTCGTTCAGTAGACCATAAATTAGTAGAAATTATTGAGATCCCAGACCATCCTTGGTTCGTGGCTTGTCAGTTCCACCCAGAATTTACTTCCACTCCTCGTGATGGTCATCCATTGTTTACTGGTTTTGTTAAAGCTGCCGGTAAATATCAGAAAGGCCAGCTCAAATAAGATGTGCAGTGAGTGACGGTATGAACTATTCCGTCACTTACCTGAAATGTAACTTGTACTGAGGAAAACCTAATGTCCAAAATCGTTAAAGTGATCGGTCGTGAAATCATTGACTCCCGTGGTAATCCAACCGTAGAGGCAGAAGTGCATCTGGAAGGGGGATTTGTGGGTTTAGCGGCTGCGCCCTCTGGCGCATCTACCGGTTCTCGCGAAGCGTTGGAACTGCGTGACGGTGACAAATCCCGTTTTATGGGTAAAGGTGTATTGAAAGCTGTTGATGCAGTAAATGGCCCGATTGCACAGGCAGTTATCGGTCAGGATGCTAAAGATCAGGCTAACATCGACAAAATCATGATCGACCTGGATGGTACTGAAAATAAATCCCAATTCGGTGCTAACGCGATTCTGGCGGTTTCTCTGGCTAACGCTAAAGCAGCAGCAGCAGCGAAAGGCATGCCGTTGTACGAGCACATTGCTGAATTGAATGGCACTCCGGGTAAATTCTCTATGCCGTTGCCGATGATGAACATCATCAATGGTGGTGAGCATGCGGATAACAACGTTGATATTCAGGAGTTTATGATTCAGCCGGTTGGTGCAAAAACGCTGAAAGAGGCGGTTCGTATTGGCTCTGAAGTTTTCCATAGCTTGGCTAAGGTTCTGAAAGCGAAAGGCATGAGCACTGCGGTTGGTGACGAAGGGGGCTATGCGCCTAACTTGGAATCTAACGCGGCTGCACTGGCTGCTATCAAAGAAGCGATAGAACAAGCCGGTTATGTTTTGGGCAAAGATGTCACTTTGGCTATGGATTGTGCCGCTTCTGAATTCTACAACTCAGAAACGGGTAACTACGAGCTGAAAGGCGAAGGTAAAACTTTCACCTCTCAAGAGTTCACTCACTACCTGGAAGATTTGACCAGAAAGTACCCGATTGTTTCTATCGAAGATGGATTGAATGAATCTGACTGGGAAGGCTTTGCTTACCAGACAAAAGTATTGGGCGAGAAAATCCAATTGGTTGGCGACGACCTGTTTGTTACCAATACTAAGATCCTGAAAGAAGGTATTGAGAAAGGCATTGCTAACTCCATTCTGATTAAATTCAACCAGATTGGTTCTCTGACGGAAACACTGGCCGCGATTAAAATGGCAAAAGACGCAGGTTACACGGCGGTAATCTCTCATCGTTCTGGTGAAACTGAAGATGCGACTATTGCTGATCTGGCCGTAGGTACTGCCGCAGGGCAAATCAAAACCGGTTCTATGAGCCGTTCTGATCGCGTTGCTAAATATAACCAGTTGATCCGGATTGAAGAAGCTTTGGGTAACCGCGCTCCTTTTTATGGCCTGAAAGAAGTAAAAGGTCAGGCTTAATAGGTAATTAAGTATTAATATTAAATCGGAGGGGTAAAACCCTCCTTAATGCCTTAATAAATATATTTGTTAAGGCATTATAGATTATTGATAATTTTTCATAAGGGTAATAACCCGATAATTTCTATAACGTCAATTATCTCAGCCGAATCTCCCTCCTCCTTTGCACTGAGAAGATTTACCTTGATATAACGGATTTTAGTTAGCTGTCTCAACAACAGTTCGGACATATCCATACTTGGCGACTGGATTTTGTATTAGTGTGACAGATATTACCCGGTAAATTGAGAGCGGGATGATGTCCGATAGCTGAGACTCAGAGCTACGGCTGCAAGGTCAAAAAGAAAAAATGTTTAAACAAAGACGAAGATCTATTTTTTAATAAAAAAGACACGTTAACCTTTACCCAGTACCCAGCTTTTTTATGGCAATTATACCTTTGCCTAATATCAGACATACTTATTTCATAACCGGGCTTGCAAGAGAAAAAGGTATTTAGTGTATGTGAAATGATAAAGATCGACTTATTTTCTATGCGTTATATCAACCACTCTTTAAGAACGCCCCCGATCCAAAAATTAATGGATTCTGGAGGTCCATTCTTATACGTACGATCCATTTTGGAAAAGGATATTGATGAAAATGAATCAGCGAGAAACTAACGTAAGCATACTAGCAGGGAATTCTCGAGTTTATCTTAATAAGGATAGCGAGATAGTTGTTGAGGCTCAGTTGAAAGCCTTTGAGGCTGCTTTGATGTTTGCCAAGCGAAGCCAAGATGAATGTGGTCAATTACCGAGGATATCCGTGGCATTCGATCATCATGGGATATTCCGCCTCCAGTTCCTGATAGAGAACCTCACCAATTCTCAAAAACGGAACCCCCGTTTGAGTCATCTCCACGCCTCGATCAGGAATATCTTCTCGCCCGTAACAGAAAAATATCAGATTCCGCTCAGCGAAATACGTGTTATTCACGAAGATTCAGCCAGGCAGCACCTTGTCCACATCTTAGACTCTGGAGAAATACCCGAAATCATCACACGGAGGATGGTGTCCAAAAACCTCGCTGACGGCAAACCGCTGACATCAGATGCTTCTTACGAAGAGCCGACTCAGAAACTCACCTGTGCGGCAATTACGAAGGAATATTTTGAGAAAGCCGCAGGTGATCACAAAGGTTCAGACGCTATTCTGGAGGTGTTCTTTGAGGATTGCGCTTGGTCGAGAGCTTTGGCATATGTGCGTGGGCTACAACTCAGCCATATGCTCGGTGTTTCAACTGCCATTCGTCTTAATCTGGTTAATGAAGAAGGGGAGGTGAGTAAAGGCGATGTAGTTACTGCCTAGCAGATAATAGTCAAGATAATAAAAAAATAATTTCATCTTTGTTTGTTAAGGGGGAAAATTATGTACAACTTAACTCGGCCGATATATTTGGATAACAATGCTACAACGCCATTAGATCCCGATGTGCTTCAAACTATGATGCCCTATTTTACCTGCGCTTATGGAAATGCTGCCAGTAATAACCATGTATTTGGGTGGAAAGCGATGGAAGCTGTTGATAATGCAAGAAAAGTGATATCAACATCGATAAATGCGATGAGTCATTCCGATATTATATTCACGTCTGGCTCCACCGAGTCGAACAATCTTGCAATCATGGGCCTTCAACATCGGGGCAAAAAAGGGCATGTCATCACATCGACAATTGAGCATAAGGCGGTTCTTGATTGTTGTAGTAAGCTCGAATCAATGGGAACCGAGGTAACCTATTTACCGCCGCAAAGCGACGGCATCGTATCCCCAGACTTAATATCTCGAGCAATAAGAGATGATACCTATCTCGTTTCGATTATGGCCGCTAACAACGAGATTGGTTCAATACAAAAAATTGAAGAGATAGGCGCGATCTGTAAAGAACGTGATATTCCTTTTCATACAGATGCCACGCAAGCGCTCGGCAAAATAAAATTTGATGTACAACGCATGAATATAAGCCTTGCCTCATTTTCAGCGCACAAAATATATGGACCAAAGGGGATCGGCGCACTTTATATTGATTCACGCAATAAGAATATAACACTCGCTCCTCTTATTGTTGGAGGGGGACATGAGCGAGGCTTACGCTCTGGAACTCTTAACGTCCCGGGGATAGTAGGCTTCGGGCGTGCCGTCGAACTGTCTGTTAAAAACTTGCCTGATGAGTCGATGAGGTTACGTTATTTACGGGATTTGCTTCGATTGTATATTATCGAGAATGTAGCTGATGTTCGGATAAACGGCCATCTTACCGAATGCCTTCCCGGTCTGTTAAATGTCTCCTTTAACGGTTTGGATGCTGACTCGCTTTTGCTGGAGCTTTCCGAGGTTGCGTTGTCTTCTGGGTCTGCATGCACATCCGCTAACAGAGCTCCATCACATGTACTGAAGGCAATAGGGCTCAGTGATGCTCAGGCTCAAGCCAGTGTGCGCTTCGGACTGGGCAGATTTAATAATGAGGACGAGATACGGTATGTTTGTCTCCGTCTACAAAAAGCGGTGAATAAACTGAGGTCGATGGCGCCAAAGCCATTCGGCGTCTTGTAATAATTAAGATGGAGTTTGACTCATGCGAACAATGTCGGCACTTTTTCTCCTGTTCGGAACCCTATTCACTGCGGGGGGATATGGCGCCACCTTTCTTATTTCCGCGTATTTTCGGTCACAAGGGGGGAGTGACATTGATACTGGGACGACCCTTAGCGTGGCCTTGGTCGGTACCCTGATTGGCGTTCCTTTGGTGGGATGGTTTGCCGGGCAACTGGAAGCGTCACGCCTTGCAGCCCTCGCGGCATTGGCGATGTCTTGTGGTTATCTTCTTTTAGGCGGTTTCAGTGGTGAACTGAGTTACATCCCGCGTATCGCGGCGTTCTTGATTGGACTCGGTTGGGGAATGTTCTATATCAGTGGGCCTATGGCATTGTCGGAACGTGTCACTGACGCTGACAGGGGGCACTGGTTTACTCGTTTCAGCGCGTTTCAAATGGCTGGGATTTGCGGCAGTCCCATCCTCCTCGCCGCCGCGGTTGAACAAGCAGGAGTGCCCATCCGCATAACATTTCTCTTTGTTGGTGTTATTGGCATCTTCGCCTCACTACTTCTGGCGACCTTTGGGATCAAGGAACCGCATGGTCAACGGGAGTTATCACTGAGACCTTGGGTGAAAAAAATAACCAAGATTGCTGCCAGTAGTGCGATCCGTCCCATTGTGATGGTGGGCTTGGGGGGCTGCGTATTCTCTGGAATGATGTCGTTTCAGAGTTCGCTGGTCGAAGGGACTCGAGCAAATGCAAGTACATTCTTTGCTGTACATGCAGCGACCGTGGTTGTAGCGCGGCTTTTGTTGGCCCGCCATTTATCGACGATGCCCCGTATCCCGTTAGTCACCGCGCTGATGTTATTCTTAATCATGGGTATTCTGGCCCTGTTAGGCATACCCGTTAATCCTATGTTCCAGATTGCGGCGGCCATGTTAACGGGGATAGGGTATGGATTGGTGTATCCCGTTATTCAAACATGGGCAGTAAACGACTCTGCGCTTGAGAATCGTCATGCTGCCCTCACTTGGTTTGTTGTCGCCTATTTTGTGGGGATATTTGGATTTCCAGCGATAGGCGGATGGATATTAGTTGGCGCCGGTAAGACCTTGTTTATTCTAACTCTAGCTGCAATAGCATCTCTTGAACTTGTGGTGGCGTTGTTGGGAGGGCGGTGGTTTTATCGTATTAAGGACCGGCTAACGGCACAGAATGAAGCACGTTAACGGTCATTCAGCCAGTCGATAATTATCGACTGGCTGATTTGCTGTTGCGTAAGCAATTTTTCGATGGCTATTAAAGTATTTAATTGGCGTCATTCCTCATAATTGAAGCGCTTTTTTAGGACATTCGCTAATGTATTTAATGCGGCTTCCAACATTTCCCAAAACAACTAAACTTTTTAAATATTCTAGTATCCAGAAAAGAACATTGCTTAACAATTAAAGCTCATTTATGACTCTTTAATCGTTAGGCATGACATGTTCCTATTCGGAGAATATTTGGCTGTACTTATTGTCTATTAAGATAGGCAATTAGCCGGGTTTAACATCTTAGAGTGCCTATTTTTTAATATTCCGCACCAGTGCGGACTCAGGGAAAAAGTTGTAACAATATAAAAATATTAATTTGAAGAGAGTATGAATATAGCACCTTGAATAACTAAGCTGAAAGGAGAGGAAGGAATGATTGTAAAAAACGACTGGCACCCGGCTGATATTATTGCAGGGCTTAAAAAACGGGGAACGTCGTTATCTGCTATTTCAAGAGGCGCGGGGCTTGCATCATCCACTTTATCAAATGCTTTGCACCGTCCGTGGCCTAAGGGTGAGCAGCTCATTGCTACTGCTTTAGAATGTGAGCCTTTCGAAATATGGCCAAGTAGATATTCTAAATAAATTAAAATAAACTTCTCGAAAAAAATTGATGAGAAGAGATTAAATGCCTGAAGCTTTTTTTGTGTCTTGTGAAAAGCTTCAGGTATGATCATAGGATTAAAATAGCGTTATTAATGTCACTCCTTGATGTTTGTCATAATTAATTTTTTTGTATCAATTATTTAATCTTTTGTACTATGCTGACACTTCTCTCTCTATTTCTGTTGATTTCACAGATCGCCAGATAGGAGTAGTATTCAAAAATCGGGTAAACCAAAACTTTTTGGGAGGCGAATAGGGTTCTGCCAGGCAGAACCTTAATGGAATAGTGACAATAACGGTATGGCTCATCATTATGACAGAGTTATATAGGGATTAGGATTAATAAATCGGGTCGGGGCGTAGTTATAATACCCCTTACTCTTGCAATATTCTTTTAACTGGCTTAATGAATTTATCCCTATTTTCTGATAAATGATATGTAGCCTGCTTTGTACCGTTCTATATGTGATACCTAATTTTTTAGCTATATCTTTAGCACTGAATGATTGCAACGCAAAAAATACTATATCGAACTCTCTGTCGGTAAATAAATCAGTTGGTTTGCCAAAAGTTAATGACTCTGGATGAATGTTGTTTTCAAAATGATACATGGAATAAATTTCAAGTTTTCTACCGTGTCCTACAACCCCAATACATTTTCCATCCTTCATTAGAGGAGTAACATTGACCAGAAATGGTTGGATTATTTTTTCTCTCCCACCATAAGTTAAAGTGTTTAATACCGGAATGGTTTTTTGACTAATCCTTACATTTTTTTCATTAGCTTGTATAATATCTTCAAACTCAGCCCACGGTGCGGGACATTCACCATCAAGCCTCCCTTCTATATTAAAACCCTTAGGAAGTCCGCTGTAATAAATCATAATATCATTTGCATAGACGAATCGAGATTCGTTGTCTTTTATAGCCCAAAAATCGTTGCTATTTTCCATGTATGATACGAAAGCATCAAAGTTTTCTGAATGAATATCCAGATCTTTATTTACAGAGAAATTCATACTTTTATCTTTCATAATTTCACCTATCATAATTGAACAGTAAAACTGTGATATCTTTCATGTGAAGTATCTCACAAAACCGCCCTTCACGCTGTTAAGCGGGTTTTGGTCGGATCATTAAGGTTCTGTTAGACAGAACCCTAATTGCATAGTGACGACAGCAATGTTGTGCATTATTATACCAGAGGTATATAGGGATTAAGGTTAATAAATCGGGTAGGCGCGTAATTATCGTACCCCTTACCCCGGCAATATTCTTTTAACTGGCTTAATGAATTTATCCCTATTTTCTGATAAATGATATGTAGCCTGCTTTGTACTGTTCTATATGTGATACCTAATTTTCTCGCTATATCTTTAGCACTTAATGATTGCAACGCAAAAAATACTATATCGAACTCTCTATCTGTAAAAATCTCAGTTGGGTTGCCAAATGATAATGATTCAGGAGGTTTATTAGTTTCCATATGATACATTGAAAAAACTTCTAGCTTTCTAGCTCTGCCTACTACGCCAATCGACTCTCCGTTTTTCATTAAAGGCGTGACATCCGCCATAAATGGTTGAATAATTTTATCCCTGCCACCATACATAAATGTAATTAAAGTAGGAATGACTTTTTTTTCCTCCATTACTCTACGATCATTAGATTGAATGATATCAGCAACCTCAGACCAATAAACCGGACACTCACTATCCAGTTTACCTTCAACATTAAACCCTTTGGGTAGTCCGCTATGATGAAGTCCATAATCATTCATATAGATAAATCTCGATTCTTTATCTTTTATATACCAGAACTCATTACAATTCTCCATATATGATATGAAGGCATCAAAACTTTTTGAATGAATATCCAGATCTTTATTTATAGAGAAACTCATGCTTTTATCTTTCATAATTTCACCTATCATAGTTGAACTGTAATAACCTCCATGTGAAGCTCATCATTATGCCAGAGTTATATAGGGATTAGGGTTAATAAATCGGGTAGGCGCATAATTATCGTACCCCTTACCCCTGCAATATTCTCTTAGCTGGCTTAATGAATTTATTCCTATTTTTTGGTAAATAAATTGTAACTTGCTTTGTACCGTTCTATATGAAATACCTAATTTTCTCGCTATATCTTTAGCGTTTAGCGATTGCAAAGCAAAAAATACTATATCGAACTCTCTATCTGTAAAAATCTCAGTTGGGTTGCCAAATGATAATGATTCAGGATACCTGTTGTTTTCAAAATGATACATGGAATAAATTTGAAGTTTTTTACCGTGCCCCACAACCCCAATACATTCTCCATCCTTCATTAGTGGTGTAACATTGACCAAAAATGGTTGGATTATTTTTTCTCTCCCGCCGTAAGTGAAAGTGTTTAGTACCGGAACGGTCTTTTGACTCGTCATTACATTGCCATCATTAGCATGTACAATATCTTCAAGTTCAGACCACGGAGCTGGACACTCACTAACAAGCCTCCCTTCGATATTAAAACCCTTAGGAAGACCGCTGTAATAAATCATAATATCATTGGCATAGACGAATCGATGTTGGTTGTCTTTTATAGCCCAAAAATCGTTGCTGCTTTCCATATATGATATGAAAGCATCAAAGCTTTTTGAATGAACATCCAGATCTTTATTTACAGAGAAACTCATCGTGTTGTCTTTCATAGTCTCACCTATCATGATTGAACTGTAAAACTGTGATAACCTCCATGTGAGGTATCTCACAAAACTGCTTTTCGCGTTGTTAAGCGAGTTTTAGTTGGAGCATAGGGTTCTGTTAGACAGAACCCTAATGGCATAGTGACGACAGCAATGTTGTGCATTGTTATGCCAGAGGTATATAGGGATTAGGGTTAATAAATCGGGTAGGCGCATAATTATCGTACCCCTTACCCCGGCAATATTCTTTTAACTGGTTTAATGAATTTATCCCTATTTTTTGGTAAATAAGTTGTAACCTGCTTTGTACTGTTCTATATGTGATACCTAATTTTTTAGCTATGTCTTTAGCGCTTAATGATTGTAAAGCAAAAAATACTATATCGAATTCTCTGTCAGTAAATAAATCAGTTGGTGTGCCAAGAGTTAATGAGTCAGGATGTCTGTTGTTTTCAAAGTGGTACATGGAATAAATTTGAAGTTTTTTACCGTGCAACACAATCCCAATGCATTTTCCATCCTTCATTAGCGGTGTAACATTGACCAAAAATGGTTGGATTATTTTTTCTTTCCCACCGTAAGTGAAGGTGTTTAGTACCGGAACGGTCTTTTGATTCGTCATTACATTGTTATCGTTAGCTTGTATAATATCTTCAAGCTCAGACCACGGAGCTGGACACTCACCAACAAGCCTTCCTTCTATGCTAAAACCCTTAGGGAGACCGCTATAATAAATCATAATATCATTGGCATAGACGAATCGATGTTCGTTGTCTTTTATAGCCCAAAAATCGTTGCTATTTTCCATATATGATACGAAAGCATCAAAGTTTTCTGAATGAATATCCAGATCTTTATTTACAGAGAAATTCATGCTTTTATCTTTCATAATTTCACCTATCATAATTGAACAGTAAAACTGTGATATCTTTCATGTGAAGTATCTCACAAAACCGCCCTTCACGCTGTTAAGCGGGTTTTGGTCGGATCATTAAGGTTCTGTTAGACAGAACCCTAATTGCATAGTGACGACAGCAATGTTGTGCATTATTATGCCAGAGGTATATAGGGATTAAGGTTAATAAATCGGGTAGGAGCATAGTTATTATATCCCTTACCCCGGCAATATTCTTTTAACTGGCTTAATGAATTTATCCCTATTTTCTGGTAAATGACATGTAGCTTGCTCTGTACAGTTCTATATGTGATACCTAATTTTCTAGCTATGTCTTTGGCGCTTAGCGATTGCAACGCAAAAAATACTATATCGAACTCTCTGTCGGTAAATAAATCAGTTGGTGTGCCAAAAGTTAATGACTCTGGATGAATGTTGTTTTCAAAATGATACATAGAATAAATCTCAAGTTTTTTACCGTGCCCCACAACCCCAATGCATTTTCCATCCTTCATTAGCGGTGTAATGTCAACTAGAAACGGTTGGATTATTTTTTCTTTCCCGCCATAAGTGAAGGTATTTAATACCGGAATGGTTTTTTGACTTGTCCTTACGTTTTTATCATTAGCTTGTATAATATCCTCAAACTCAGACCACGGTGCTGGACACTCACCATCAAGCCTCCCTTCTATATTAAAACCCTTAGGAAGACCGCTGTAATAAATCATAGTATCATTGGCATAGACGAATCGAGATTCGTTGTCTTTTATAACCCAAAAATCATTGCTATTTTCCATATATGATATGAAAGCGTCAAAACTTTTTGAATGAACATCCAGATCTTTATTTACAGAGAAACTCATCGTGTTATCTTTCATAATTTCACCCATTATGATTGAACTGTAAAACCGCGATAACCTCCATGTTAGGTATCCCACAAAACTGCTTTTCGCGTTGTTAAGCGAGTTTTGGTTGGAGCATAAGGTTCTGTTAGGCAGAACCTTAATGGCATAGTGACGACAGAAATGTTGTGCATTGTTATGCCAGAGGTATATAGGGATTAGGGTTAATAAATCGGGTAGGAGCATAATTATCGTACCCCTTACCCCGGCAATATTCTTTTAACTGGCTTAATGAGTTTATCCCTATTTTCTGATAAATGATATGCAGCCTGCTTTGTACCGTTCTATATGTGATACCTAATTTTTTAGCTATATCTTTAGCGCTTAGCGATTGCAAAGCAAAAAATACTATATCGAACTCTCTGTCGGTAAATAAATCAGTTGGTTTGCCAAAAGTTAATGAATCAGGATGTCTGTTGTTCTCAAAGTGGTACATGGAATAAATTTCAAGTTTTCTACCGTGTCCCACAACTCCAATGCATTTTCCATCCTTCATTAGCGGTGTAAGCTCGGCTAAAAATGGCTGGATCATTTTCTCTCTCCCGCCATAGATGAAAGTGTTTAGTACTGGAATGGTCTTTTGACTCATCATTACGTTTCTATCATTGGCTTGTATAATATCTGCAAACTCAGCCCACGGTGCTGGACATTCACTATCAAGTCTGCCTTCTATGTTAAAACCTTTAGGAAGGTCGCTGTAATAAAGAGCAACATCATTCGCATAGACGAATCGAGATTCGTTGTCTTTTATAATCCAAAGATCATTGCTGTTCTCCATGTATGATATGAAAGCATCAAAGCTTTTTGAATGAACATCCAGATCTTTATTTACAGAGAAACTCATCGTGTTATCTTTCATAATTTCATCCATCATGATTAAACTGTAAAGATTTCCATATAAAGCTATCACTTTTACGACATAATGGATAATTATATTTATGAGTTTTGGGGCACCTATTTGGTGCGGATGATTCTACAAAGGGTGAATATCTTCAATATGCTAATATTTTATATTGTGTAAAATTTTCCTTGTTGATTATATTATTTATGAAATATTTCAATATGAAATACGCTGGATGGAGTGTGAGAGAATTTATGCCGTAAGACCTGACTCGTTCAGGTTAGATCATGTGAACTATCGTTTCTCGTACTATCTGAAAGCAAATGACTATATAAACTTTCATTGATTCAAGTAATAAAACTTTCTCTTCATAAAGTTCTCAGTGAAAGATGAGAAAAAATTGGTTTGTCGGTAGTTCGGGAAGGAGAGAATTCATCTATTTTTTATGTCCGAAAACTTACATAAAACGTAGCGCTTTTCTATACCTATAAAGATGTAATAATTTGATATAACAACGAAAATTTGTATAAAATACCGTCTGTTATGATTTAATTGGCTAGTTCTCGCGCTTTAGATCCCAAAATTCAAAAAACAGCATTTGCTTCTTGGAGAAGACTCCTTATATTCACACGCCTTGTATTTTTTAACAATTGTAGCAATGGTGGATCAGATATCACCGGCGCTAATGGAGTCACCATGGATGTTTCTGAATCTTTAACCGCAGCTATAAGGCCAAATTTTTCGAATAAAAAAGGCTTAATTATTCTGGTTGCTGATGTTGTATTACTATTTATTCTACTTAATGCATTACCGTTTGGTGAAAAGGCTAATGCGGGTTTAGCCCTAATGGTATTTGTTGGTGTGTTGTGGCTTACCGAAGCTATCCACGTCACTATTACTGCGTTATGTATTCCAATACTGGCAGTTGGTATGGGATTGATGAATACGGGAGATGCGCTGAAATCTTTTGCTAACCCCATCATCTTTCTGTTTTTTGGTGGTTTTGCTCTGGCAACTGCACTTCACATCCAAGGATTGGACAGACTGATTGCTAACCGTCTGCTGATGATTGCCCGTGGACGTTTGTCTGTAGCGGTGGTGTTGTTGTTTGGTGTGACGGCTGGCCTTTCCATGTGGATAAGTAACACTGCGACTGCCGCGATGATGTTGCCATTAGTCTTGGGTATTTTGTCCAATTTGGATGTGCGTTCTGAGCGTCATACGTTTGTATTTGTGCTGCTGGGGGTGGCTTATAGTGCAAGTATCGGTGGCTTAGGTACTTTGGTGGGAAGCCCGCCAAACGCGATTGCAGCGGCTCAACTGGGTATTGATTTCTTCAATTGGATGAAATTTGGTATTCCTCTGGTTGTTATTTTGATGCCAATGATGATGGGTGTTATGTATCTGATGCTGCGCCCGAATTTGAATCATAAATTCGACATGAAGCTGGAAAAACAGGATTGGACTGGCAAACGTCTGATGACCATGCTGATCTTTCTGTTAACCGTATTTTGCTGGATCTTTAGCACGGTTATCAGTTCTGCCTTAGGGGGCGTGAAAGATCTGGATACCATTATTGCTATCAGTGCTGCTGTTCTGATTGGTATAACGGGGGTGGCGAGTTGGTCTCAGATTCAAAATAATACCGAGTGGGGTGTGTTGATACTGTTTGGCGGTGGTTTGACTTTAAGCGCTATTTTGAAAAACTCAGGCGCTAGTGAAATCATGGCTAATGGTATGGCCGCTACTTTTGGCGCAAGCCACTGGTTTGTGATTATTGTTGCGGTTGCTGCGTTTATTATCTTCCTGACTGAATTTACCAGTAATACAGCTAGCGCAGCTTTGCTGGTACCAATATTCGCAACCGTTGCGGAAGCATTGGGGATGCCAATAATGACGTTGACACTCATTATCGGTTTCGGGGCATCCTGTGCCTTTATGTTGCCGGTTGCTACACCACCTAATGCAATTGTTTTCAGCTCCGGTCATATTAAACAGACTGAAATGGTCAGAGTAGGTATGGTTCTGAATATTGCCAGCATCGCGATCATCTCTCTATTTGCTTGGTTATTCTGGCTGTAACTGAAAATTTACTCATGTCCCTCTGGACACAATAATTATTCAATATCTCCATCGAATATACGATGGGGATATTGTGCCGATGATCCTATCATGCATTCCTACTGATTTTGAGTAGCCTAAAGTCTTACGATTTAGTCGCTTCAATCTAAGGTGAGGTCTGCTGATAAAATAGGTATTTCACGTCAACTTTGATCATCAAGAATTCTCTAATAAATGACAGAATTTTATATGATGATCACCGCATTGAATATATGATCGAAAAAATAATAACAGTAAATTCAAATGATTACGTCAAATAAACCTATTGGAAAGCATATCAAGCTTGATACAATTTTTATCACAAAAATCAACAAATAATTTACTATTTTTCAATGAGTTATATTTTTAGTTGTGATGGAATTCACAAATATATTAACTATTATATAGCTGAAATAATAAAAACTGTTAATATTACAAAGCTGGATTAAATTTTAACCCGGTATATTTGTTAAAAAAAATCCTATAGGAGGATAAGATGAGTGTGATAACAGAACAAGTATTTAGACTGCTAACTAATAATGAAACATTAAATTATGATAATGGTTGATGGGTTCATCTCATAATTTTATTTTGGTACAAATCGCGAATATATAGAGTATCATTTTCCCTAAAAATATTAGGGGCACTTTTATCGTCAGATTATGCAATTTATGTAGGCAGATTATTTGATGTAAAAAAGACAATAGTATATTTAGTTTGTAGCAGGATTAGAACCTTTAAATGATTTAGTACAAGGTATGGAATTTTTTTCAAAAAATGGCATAGTTCCAGCAGTAGCAGTATTTCATCCCGATCATGGTTCTGAATATCAAAATCACCCTAGACCTATTTTTGAAGATATTTATAAAACATATGCTGAGATGCATAAGTTATATCAAAAATATGGATTTAAACCATTTATTATCGGTAGTGGTAGAAATTCACTTGATACTGAAGCGTACTATGGGGAAAAAAGAAATGATTAAGCGTGGTTTATTTATAGCTTTTGAAGGAAATGATGGTGCAGGTAAATCAACAATTTCACGGGAAGTTTATGATATTTTATCTTTAGATTATAAGAATATTGTTTTTTTAGATAAGAATTATCCTTTATTACCATCTGGCTATAGTATGTATCACATGGGAAAAATACGAGATGTGCTTTGGGATTATGACATTTCAGCTCCATTGGGTGAACTGGGTGACCGGCATTGGATTCTATTGATAGCATCATGGTTTGCTGTTTTGGATAGTTTAATTATTCAACCTTATTTATTGCAAGGTAAAATTATTATATGTGATAGTTGGTATTATAAATATTTAGCAAGGTTCTTACTTAAATCCACGGAATTAGCAGAATTAAGTGATTCGGTTCTATCTATAAATACAAAGCCGGACATGGTTATATATCTTGATGTTCCTCCAGGCATTGCTGAAAAAAGGAAAAAAATATTAAAGCCTAGTGAGTCTGGAAAATTAGAGATAAATGAAAAATATGATTTTATAGAGTATCAAAAACACGTTCTTAATCAATACCAGACATTTTATGATGACACTTGGAAGATTATTGATACTGACACCTTAACTAAAGATGCAGTCATTAAATTAACCGTGGATATTATTCAAGGGGAAATACTAAGAAAGATGTAATTACTGTAAGCACTATATTTATTAAGTTTATTTTAGTTGGAGAAAAATAATGGATAAAGAATTTCGCAAATTAATATTAGCCTCATCAGGAAATTCTTTCACCTTGTATCTGGAGATGATAATATCATTCACACTAATCACATATCATTGGAATGGTGGAGCGATATACTCATCTTTATATACAATTTCATATGCTGCATCATTACTATTTCTAACTCCCTATGTTTCGTCATTTGTAGATGAAAATATAAAACCAAAAAAATGTATTATTATCATTTCGTTACTTTGCGGTGTTATTACCACATTTCAATACAACATTGATGACGTTAATATATATATTCTTTATTCTTTTATTAAAAACATCCTTCGTTTATTTCTAGGACCTTCTAATTTTATAATATTAAAAAACATATCAACCAACCAATTTGAAAGAAGATTTAGTTATTGGCAGGTTTTATTTCAAATATACAAAATGGCGGCTCCGTTATTTTTAGGTTTTATTCTTATCTATTACTCAATAAAACAGACTCTTATTTTAATATCAATACTTTATTTTATTTCAGCAGTCTTATATATTTTTGTTTCAGAACCATTGATTAATGCTAACCGTAAGAAAAACAAGATATCACTCATTAATTACTTCAATATAATGAAAGATAATAAAATATTGTTTCCATTTATTGTTATTTCTACTTTAACTTGTTTTGGCTATCTATCAGATAGCTTAATAGCTCTTAGCTTTATGGAACAGGGACTAAATGGAAGCCATTATAGTTTTGCCGTGTGCCTTTCAGGTGTTTCAGGTGTTTTAATTGGTTTAGTATTTGGAAAGTATAAGATTAACATATCTTTAAATATTATATTATTTTCATTCTTTTTGTGGGGAATGGGGTATCTTTTAATAGGAGTAACAAATCAATTTAACGATTTATCTCCTGATAAAATCAATTTATTTTTTATATTTTTAGCAATGACAATAATAGGAGTAGGATCGTCTATGAATAATATTATTGTTACCATTTATATGCAGAAATTTGCAACTAATGATAACTCGGCTAAAATATTTGGCTTAACGTCAATTTCTGTTGGTCTTTCCATGTTTATTGGCCCTTTGATAGGTTCCACAATATCCTATTTTTTTTCCATAAGCATCGTTTTTTTTACAACATTTATCGGTATTTTTTTAACCATAATTGTGGTTATTTTAATAAATCGTAAATCCACGTCATGATACGGTTTTATCCTTTTACAATTGTGGTAACCCAGTAAATAAAAACACAATTTTAGAAAATTTAATTCCGGCAATAGCAATTATTATTAAATTCTTTCGAGTAAATGTAGGTTCTCAAACTCCATTGACCTCTTCTTTTTCGGCAAGATTGTTTTTATGGCAGTCACACGGTATTGCAGATTGAATACCATTATTCGATCGAGATGCATTTGGTTAAGTTTGTATTTTGCAAGAATGGCTATACAGTAAAAATGTATATCTAAAGGGGGTAATATCATGCAAGTAGCAAAATGGGGTAATAGTCTTGCTATAAGTCTGCCAGCTAGCTTAGTTGAAATTCTGGCATTGCGTGAAGGTGATGATATTGAGATTGTCGTGGATGATCCGCGTACCTTCGCGGTATGTGAGAAGCCTAGATCTGAGGTGTTGCTGGAGCGTCTTCGGATATTCCGCGGTAAGTTGCCGGCAGCTAAGTTTTGCGGTTTCATCGACAGCAGTGTGGTGCTGTACCTGCTGTCGCAGATTTGGCTAAGGCCGATGGTGCTGAGGCGTCATTACACCAAATTTATCATTCAGAAAATATCTACAAAGCGTCATTATCGTCATCGTATGTCCGATTCATTTCTTGAATAGTAAATTCTTTGACGGATTGAATTTTGAGTGGGCCGTTGGGACCATATTTGTAGATATTTCCAGCCAGATTGCTGACTAAAAATATAACATATGACATTCTATCGCGTTGCCGATTGCGTTCTGTACGAACAACGCCATGCACATTGGCTCGAACATTTGGCATTAAATTTTCTGTCAGCACTTCAAGCGAACTACCAAAGTTAATGATCAGGTATCCCGGAATAGGATCAATAGCCAAAAGCTCATCATTTATGTAAGCCAATAAGCCACGTTCAGTTGATCTTAGGACGGTTACCCATCCTGAATCCCGATGAAATTTAGAACCTCGGGTGGCTTTCTCTGATCGGAAATGGTTAAACGATAACATCTGGTTTTCTAACCCTTCGGAAATACCATTGGTGACGAGTTCCCAATCACGACGAGGAATACCAACATAAGCTAACACAGAACGTAGTATACATATGCCGACATGTGCCATATGGTGACCCAGTGTCGCGACCTCTGATGGCATAAGGTTCCAGTGTTTCCGTTCGAGGCGGAAATGTTCCCATTGATCATGTTCTCTATCGAAATAACCTTCGTAACCATTGGAAAAAGTGCATGATTTGAATCCCGTATAGGGTCGAAGGTCGCCTTCTGCGGCGGGTTCAAAGAAGTGGTGTGCAAATCGATCGCCGTGTTCAAAATCCATATATGGTGGTGCTTTCAGGAGGAAAAAACCATCCTGGAGTGCTCGGTCAAAACCATCGTTGTCAGTAAAAATGAGATTATCGCCCTCTAGATAGGAGCGCGCCATATCTGCTGATTTATATGTTTTTGAGACTTCGCTTTCCGATGGCATTGGTGGTAGTTTCACCGGAGTTCGCATTGTTGATGAGTTTTTCATAGTCGTAGTCCTTAGGTATAGTGATAGAGTTTTTATTTTCTTCGTGAATATCTTTGATTTTTTGATGAAATTTGCTAGCCATTCATAATGGTATACAATTTTCTATTCTTATTAGTTCGAAATAAAAGAAGTTTGGAAATTGAACCCGATAAGTTGTTTTCAACATAATGTATCTTCATCTTGTTTACTATTATAGTGTATTAATTCTTTTTTTCGTTATACTTATATATAAATAATTGTGTTTTATATATTTTTTATCAATTTATAAATATAATCATTTGTATTTTTACAGTTGTTATTAATTTTATTGTAATTATCTATGTTGGAAAAAGTATATGAGGTTAATCTGATGGTAACTTATAACAAAGAGTTTGTATAGCTTATGTTTGTATTTGAAATTATGTTTTTTCAGAGTAATTAAGTATTAAAATAATCTTTTTGTTGATGACAGATATATTTATTATTTTAGAACTTATTCTTATGGGAGTTTATTCCAGACAATGAATCCATATACCGGGTGAAATCCATTGGGTATATATCAATAAGTTTGACTACCGGCCATTTTGTCGCTTTTTTTATGTCGGCTTGCTTGGCCATAATTTCTCGTATTCTTTATCAAGCCTGTGATATATACGCTGAAAATCAGAGTATTATATAGGGGTACACTGTGTCAATTCATATGACTCTAGATGTAATGCTGGCAAAGAGGAAGGTTAAATCTAAAGATCTCGCATTATTAATAGGAATTACCGAACAGAATCTGTCTTTATTAAAGAAAGGAAAGATTAAGGGAATTAGATTTTCTACTTTAAATGCTATATGTCAATATTTGGAGTGTCAACCTGGAGATATACTGGAGTTTAAAGAAGATTAGTTGGTTAGTGTTAGTTAGTATTGTTAATTGTTATGTCAATTTAGTGAATAAGGAAAAGAGATGAAATTCCTATCATATGCTTTATTGCTTGGTTTGGCTTATATTCCGTTTTCTTTTGCAGAAACATCAGTAAATGATGTTAATAATGAAATTCATGCCAACGAAAAAGGTGCCTTGAGTAAATGTACGGATTTACTTCCCAAAGGGCATTCATACACAATTAGTGTTGTTGGAAAGTCAGATAAGAAAACGGCGAATGTAGATGGAAAATTTAAAGGAAGGTTTGATGTTTCCGATGAAACAAAAAAGCCTTTAGATAAGAAAAGAAGTGAAGAGGTAAAACCTTTTATTCAATGTGTAAAAGACACTGTACTGTGATTTAAGATTTGTTTAATAATAAAGTGCTTGGGGTATTATCAGAGTTTTTGCTGAGGCTTGTTGTTTGATCCTCAGGCACAGTTAATTTAAAATATTTTTCCCGTGATGTCTCCCTCTATTTTATGCCAGTAATAATGAGCATTAATCATGCCGAAAAAATGATATCTAATTGAAATAGTGATATCTCTGAAGTGGCTATTTTTAAGAAAAGTCATAAAGAGCCTATTGTGCTTAATAGGCTCTTGTTATTGTCATCCTTAAACCACCTCTTGGGGAGGTGGTGGTTATTTCAACAGTCAAATACCATCTGGAAAAAGTTTTAAGCTTCATCAGAAAATTCATTGATATAAAGCGTTAACTCAATTCCTGGTTTTATATCTGTTGTTTTTATGCCATCGTTCCAGTTCATTAAATCCTTAATGTTGATACCGTGACGTTTAGCAATACTGGCAATTGAATCGCCTTGGCGTACACGGTAAATAATGGCATTGTCACTATTTACCCTTAATATTTGTCCAATTTTCAATAATCTGGCAGTTCTCAGATTATTCATGCGCTGTAATTCACGGATGGAAATATTAAACCGCTTTGCAATAGCGGATAATGTATCGCCTGAACGAACTTTATATTGGCTTTGTTTACTCAATCGGCGGTTGTTTTTAGCAACTTCTTGACGAATATTGCTCAGAACTGTTTTATTTGCCAGCGAGTTTTTAAACTGGTCAACTTTTGCCTTTGGCAGCATGATGTAATGTGGACCGTTAGGTGATGTCATTCCTCGCTTATAGCCAGGGTTATAGGCTTTAATCGAAGTTAGAGACATCCCCGCCAATTCTGCGGCTTGAGACAGCGTGATTTGTTGACCGACATCAACTTGAGCAAGTGCTCGCTGGTTATTAGATTTTGGCAGCGTAATGCCATATTTATCGCTGTTACGGATGACATCACTGAGCGCCAGAACTTTAGGCACATAGAGCGTAGTCTCCCGTGGTAGTGATAATGACCAGAAATCGGTTGGCTTACCTTTTATCTGGTTTTCTTTTATTGCGCGCATAACACGGCCTTCTCCGCTGTTATAAGCAGCAATAGTCAATAACCAGTCACCATTGAACATTTTATTCAGGCGTTGTAACAGATTCAGGGCAGCCGTTGTTGATGCGGCAACATCTCGGCGTGCGTCGTACCATTTATCCTGAGTAAGACCGTAATTGCGCCCTGTATCCGGGACAATTTGCCACAGCCCGGCCGCCTTAGCGCGTGAGGTAGCATGCGGGTTAAAAGCACTCTCCACTATGGGTACCAGTACCAGTTCCATCGGCATATCGCGTTGCTTGATCTGCCTGACTATCCAGTACATATACGGTTCAGCCCGTAAAGTTACATCGTGGAGATAGCTCTTGTTTTTTAGGTAATAATTTCGTTGTTCACGAACCCTGTAATTATCAGGGATTTTCATCTTCAACTCATCACGGATGTATCCCCACAGCTCACGCTGAGCGCCAGAATCACCCTCTCCCCAGTAGGCAGCAAACTGATTGCTATCATCAGTTGCTGCTATCTTGCCTGTCTTTAGACTCGTTGAAGACGAATTCTGTACCCGTTGTCCGGCTGTCGTCGACCAATCAGGCCCGGATTGACAGCCAACCAGCAAGACAGATGCGAACAGAATCGCTTTTGTCTTCATAATTAATTTTTATGGTTGCTTAAAAGACGACCAATAATACTTATCTTGGCTTGATATAGCAACTCTCTAAATCAGAATTGATCTTTTTGTCTTCTTAGTTGACGGAAAACGGCGGAAAGCGGTTGAGAGTTGGGGGTAATTCCAATATTCCTTTGTAAATCAATGTCATCACATTTTAAGAAAATATTAATTTTTTTCTCGGTTTGTAATGTGGTTGGTACTGTTGGTTGATTGTTTTCCCTCATTTTGGTTACTTTTTGCTGATATTCGCTGATAGCATGATTGGGCAAAACAGCATGAGCAAATTTCATATTAGAAACGGTATATTCATGGGCGCAACAGATCAGTGTGTCATCGGGCAGTTCAGCTATTTTGCTTAGAGATGAGTACATCTGTTCAGCGGTTCCTTCAAATAGGCGCCCGCAACCACCAGAGAACAAAGTATCCCCACAAAAGAGGTAAGGTGCTTGATAAAAAGCAATATGCCCCAGAGTATGGCCTGGAACGTCGATGATCTGGAAAGAAAAATGACCGAAATGGATGCTATCGCCGCCACGTACTATCATCGTCGCACCTTTGCTCTGGGTTTCTTTTGGGCCGTATACTGGTAGCTTAGGGAATCGATCAATAATTCCAGGAACGCCGCCAACATGATCGTGATGATGATGGGTAAGTAAAATTGCATCGGGTATCCAGCCGCGGGATTTTAAGGTATCAAGAACGGGTTGTGATTCTGTCGGATCAACGATTACAACATGTCTATTTTCGTCACAAAGTAACCAAATGTAATTATCCGAAAGGGCAGGAATGCTGATAAGCTCCATTGTATACCTCTTATTAACAGCGGGTTATAAGGAAAAGAAGCCATGAAATCTGCACATACAATACAGAACATAAATCCCCCGGCTTCTTGGGCTGATTTACCTTGGGGGGAGTATTACCGTGCCGCTTTGGAGCGTCAATTACAACCCTGGTGGCCGAAAATATTTGGTTTCCATCTGTTGAAAGTCGGTAATTTGAGCGCTGAAATTGATAGCAAGGAGTGTCCGATTTTTAATCAAATTAATGTGGGTAAGGAAGGCAAGAATATGCATGTGATTACTGATCCTTACCATTTACCGTTTGAAGAAAAGTCCGTCGATGCTTGTTTGCTAAGTCATATGCTGGCTTACAGCGCTGATCCCCATCGCCTGTTACGGGAAGTTGACCGGGTGATGATTGATGATGGTTGGCTCATTATTAGTGGTTTTAATTCATTAAGTCTGCTTGGTTTGGGAAAATTAGTACCGGGATTATGGCGTCATCAACCCTATTGCAGCCGGATGTTTTCTCTGATGCGCCAACTTGATTGGTTGAGTTTGCTTAATTATGAAGTGGTGTACCGTGACAGTTTTCAAATATTGCCTTGGCGAAATGAAACGGGTTTTGTTAATCGGCACTTGTCTGTATTAGGTTGCGTCAGTCTGATTATTGCCCGCAAACGTACATTGCCACTAACACTAAATCAGATAAAAGTGACATTATTAAAACCTAAATTGGGCAGTGCCGTTGGCGTAACAAAATGTTACCGAAAGCGCAGTTAATCTCTATTTTCGAGATATCCAGCGTCGGTTTCTGTTGGTGAGTTTGCTGCGGTACGGGCCAATTCATCACAACGCTCATTTTCATCATGTCCGGCGTGGCCTTTGACCCATTGCCAATCAATGTCATGGCGGTTAATGGCTTGCTCAAGCCGTTGCCATAAATCGACATTACTGACAGGAGATTTATCTGCTTTACGCCAGCCGCGTTTTTTCCAGTTATGAATCCATTGTGTAATGCCTTGACGTACATACTGACTGTCGGTGGTCAAGACAATTTTGCAAGGGCGAGTTAGTGTTTCCAGGCCAATAATTGCCGCCATGAGTTCCATTCTGTTGTTTGTTGTACGATAAAAACCTTCGCTAAGGGTTTTTTCATGTTGTTGATAACGTAATAACACACCGTAACCACCAGGTCCCGGATTGCCGAGACAAGATCCATCGGTGAAAATTTCTACCTGCTTGCTCATATCTGGTAGACTCTTCTTATTCAATTCAAAACTCTAAGTCTGACATAAAAAGGCATTATGAGCACGGCAATTACACGACAAGTTGTTCTTGATACCGAAACTACCGGTATGAATAAATTAGGTGTTCACTATGAAGGGCACGAAATTATTGAAATTGGCGCTGTGGAGGTTATTAACCGTCGTTTAACTGGACGCAATTTTCATGTCTATATTCAGCCGGGTAGGTTGGTCGATCCTGAGGCATTTGAAGTGCATGGGATCAGTGATGAATTTTTGCAAGATAAACCGCTGTTTGCTGATATTGCAGATGAGTTTATTGAATTTATTCGCGGCGCTGAATTGATCATCCATAACGCTCCCTTCGATATCGGCTTTATCGATTACGAGTTTGGTAAGCTGAATCGCGATATTCCGCCAACTACGGATTTTTGCAAGGTTACTGATAGCTTACAACTTGCAAGAGCGTTATTTCCGGGGAAAAGAAATAACCTTGATGCGTTATGTGATCGTTATGATATAGACAACTCTAAACGAACCTTACACGGAGCGTTACTCGATGCCGAGATATTGTCTGATGTCTATTTGATAATGACAGGCGGTCAGACTTCTCTTGCTTTTTCAATGGAAGGGGAAATTGCTGGCGGTGCGAATGTTTCTGAAATACAGCGTATTACCCGGCCTCAAACGGCATTAAAAGTTGTTTATGCAACGGATGAAGAACTCGCCGCTCACGAATCCAGATTGGATTTAGTTGAGAAGAAAGGAGGGAGCTGTTTATGGCGTATAAGTTCTGGACAGAGTTAACATAAAATTGCGGATAAATCACCTTTCGGGGTGAAAAGTTGGTCAAACGCGTCACTTTGTTATAAAAGATATTGACGGAATGATCTTGGATTCGTAATATTCACCTCGTTCTCAACCAGAACGCTGCGCGGTGCGGTAGTTCAGTCGGTTAGAATACCGGCCTGTCACGCCGGGGGTCGCGGGTTCGAGTCCCGTCCGCACCGCCAAAGATTCCGAAGCCCTGGGTAGTTGCCCGGGGCTTTTTGTTTGTACTTATACCCGTTATCTTTCAAGTTGCCTCTTTGTTGGCTGCACTCACTCACCCCGGTCACAGAGTTATCTATGCTCCCGCGGATTCGCTCCCTTGCCGTCGCGATGCATCTTGAAATCCATTGGGTATATATCATGTAGTAATCTCTCGATAGACAATATAAATGGTAATGAAATTGCATTGAAATAAGACATAGAGATACTACCAGCTTTCTATACTGCTTGTTTCCTCAACCCTTATTAGAAATTTATTTTCTTTGCCAGGTTTATAGCGTGATGGCCAAATATCCGATGGATGTAAACCTAATTCAGTGGCGATTAATGCTTCTCCCTTTGGCCACGGACGATGTAATGCATTACTCAGCGTCGATGATGCTAAGCCGGCTTTGCGAGAAACGGCTGAAAGATTTGTTCCTTGTTTTCTCAGTGCTGCAATAATATCTGCCGGATGCCAGTCGTGAATATCCATAAATAATCTCCAGGTTTTAATTGTGAGAAAAACATTGATAATAGATAAATTATCAATGTTTTGCTGTTTGGTAGTAATTAGGTGCAGATTATCGATCAAGGTTAATTGAATAGGCTATCGGAGAGAATACTGAATAATATTATCGATTGTTTTATGACAGAATATTCCCTATATATTGGAGGTGTTTTTTCTGAATGTAAAGAACATTATTATTATCCGCGAAAAATATTCTTATCTTAATAGCTTAAATAATTAATAGTTTCTTAATATCACTTTTTTGCTATTTTTTTAGACAATTTATTAACGGTGATGAATATTACATTTACATATAATGCAGAGAAATTCCTTATCTTTTGCAAGCTACGATTCTGGGATTTTATTTCATAATATACCCGTTATCTTTCAAGTTGCCTCTTTGTTGGTTGCACTCGCTCATCCCGGTCACATAGTTAGCTATGCTCCTGGGGATTCTCTCCCTTGCCGTCGCGATGCATCTTGAAATCCATAGGGTATATAATAATTTGAATATAAAGATCAGATTTATAAATAAGGGAATAAAAATCTTTCTGGGATATAAAGGTGAAAGTTATTTATACGACAATAATCCTCAAATTGAGAATCAGAGTTCACTTTTAGTTTCTGATATGTTTTTTCTATCTGGTCTTTGACCGATTGATAAGGAATATTAAGTCTCTCACTGATTTCCTTTCTGCTATGTTTTGCCAGAAATAGGAAAATAATTTCCCATTCTTGTTGAGAAAATTGTTCTGAGGGAGAGCAAAACATAATGGAAGGCGGCAATTTTCCATTGAAAAACTCCTTTAAAGCCGATGCTTCTGCTTCCCGACCATGAAAAATAATGCCAATACATTCATTATCTTCACTATAAAATGGGTATTTCTCGAAGAAATAGGAACAAAGACGTTTTTCTTTGCCAAATCGATGTGTTTCTAACGAGCATATACTTTTTTCTAAACGCATGACTGTTCTGTCATGCCGTTGGAATTGCTCTTCAAAGATGGCCCCTTCCCAGGGTAATTCACAATCGAAACGTCCTTCGATGTCCAAATCAAGCGGGATATCTTGTAGCATAACCATTGCGGTATTCTCATAAATAAAGCGAGTGCTTTTATCTTTAATACCCCAGGGATCATGGCTATGTTTTATGGTGTTTATTATCTGCGCTGATATATTATTCGTTGTTTTCATCTGTTTTATTTACCACATTATATAAACATTTTACTACCGGGTTTTAAAAATCTCTCAGGAACATAGAGATCAAAATCATTAAGGCGGCAATATTCATCTAATTGCTGACCAGAATTAATACCAATTTTCTTGTATATCCGTAGCATATGCGTTTCTACCGTGCGATAAGAAATATTCAGTATTCGCCCGATCTGTTTACTGGTGTATCTCTGTAAAAATAGAAAAATGACATCCCATTCCCGTTGAGTAAATAGCTCAGAAGGGGGTTGGAACATGATAGAAGCCGGGAGCTTACCATAAAAGAAGCGTGTCAGAGAAAAGGCTTCGGCTTTCCAGGCATGGAAAATGACGCCGACACATTGATTATTCTCATTATAAAATGGAAATTTTTCGAAGAAGTAGGAAGAAAGTAATTTTTCTCTACCATATAAATGGGTTTCTAATGAGCATATTCTTTGTTCTGCTTGCATTACCGCTCTGTCATGGATCTGAAATTGTTCTGCAAAAGCGGCGCCTTCCCAAGGCAAATCATTGTCTAGACGCCCTTCTACATTAAAACCACGGGGAAGATCGCGCAACATAGCCATTGCCTTGTTTTCATAGACAAAACGAGAATGTTGATCTTTTATGCCCCAAGGTTCATGACTGCTTTCCATGAGATTAATAATTTGAGGCGATACGGTTAATTTTTTATAGCTCATAACATAATTCCTATTGTTATTGGAAAAATATCTGGGTCTTAGATTTGAATTAATGGGAATTTATAAACTTTGGCTGCCAATAGCGACGAACCTTTCTGGGATATATAGATCAAACTTATTTGCTTTGCAGAAGTCTTCTAATTCTATATGCAGCGGTAGATTAAATTTTTGGTAAATTGACTGAATATGATGAATAGCATCTTCTGTACTTATCATTAATTCTTCGCTGATACTTTCTTCGTCCAGTGAGCGAAGAGCTAAAAAAAGAACTTCCCATTCAGTTTGGGTCAGAATGTCATTAGGGGGGGTAAATTCCAAAGCGGCTGGAGATACTTTTTCATGATAGTAAGCAATAGAAAAATTTTGAGCTTTGGACATATGAAAAGTAATGCCGATGCAGTTCCCATTTTCATCACAAAGTGGGTATTTACTACAGCGATAGGTTTGCTGGATTTTATTTTCACCAAATAGGTGAGTCTCAAGTGAAGTGACTGTATTCATGGTTTGCATCACTTTTTGGTCTTGGCGACAATATTCTTCTGTATACTCTGCAATAGATGAAGGCAATTCCCCTGTTGAAAGCCCCATAATTTCGAAATCTTCGGGCAGATTGAGCAGTTGGTAAAAAGCAGGATTTGCATATATAAATCTTGATTGGCGATCTTTTGCGCCCCAAGGTTCATTACTTTTTTCCCACATGTGAATTAATTGTGGAGTGATATTATTTGGTTCGTTTTTGATATTTGACATGAAAATGCCCTAGTTGTTAATTAAGTAGTCATCTGCGTGTCTATTTTATATGTTCTATTTAAAATAACCTGATTATATAATGGATTGCAATAATTAATTCGCCAAAAGATAATATTTTTTTATTTTATCTATGTCTGTTAATCAAATGGCTTATTATTTTGGGTAAAAATATCATAATATAAGAAAATATAACTATAAGTATTATTTCTCTTTAAACTATTTATTGGGTTATTGATGTCGAAATAACATTGGTTTTTGATTGGTATTTTCTCTATTTATTCACTGTTGATACATCAAATTATTAAGAGATTATTAGCATATAATTAGGATCAATATAAACACTCAATTTAGTTGCTGAAAATTGTCATAAATTGAGAATATGTCTCTGTTTAATTGGTTATTTTATTGCTTGATTTGTAACTAATATACCCAATGGATTTCAAGATGCATCGCGACGGCAAAGGAGCGAATCCCCGTGAGCATAGATAACTCTGTGACCGGGGTGAGTGAGCGCAGCCAACAAAGAGGCGACTTGAAAGATAACGGGTATAGCTGTGTTTAATTCATTTACCCCTTTATATGCTCAATGAGTTTGTTTTATTACTCTGATGAGGCTGAAATTTATATAGAGACATAAGGCAAATCAAAGAATTGCCGTTCAGATGAAATTAAGATAGTTTTCTGGTATTTGGCGTTAAAGATTGCGGTTTGTGCGCTGTGCTGAGAAAATTATCCCCCTAAACGTTTTTATCCCACTTGGAGTAGAAAATGACCACTCGTAAAACCCTTGCTAATGCTATTCGCTTCCTGAGCATGGATGCTGTGCAGAAAGCAAAATCAGGGCACCCTGGCGCGCCTATGGGAATGGCTGATATCGCTGAAGTTTTATGGCGTGATTATTTGAATCATAACCCAACTGATCCACATTGGGTCGATCGTGACCGCTTTGTATTGTCTAACGGTCATGGTTCTATGCTGATTTATAGCCTGTTGCATCTCACCGGTTATGATGTTTCAGTTGATGATCTGAAAAATTTCCGTCAATTACACTCTAAAACCCCAGGCCATCCTGAGTATGGTTATACTCCAGGCGTAGAAACTACGACGGGTCCTTTAGGGCAGGGGATTGCCAACGCAGTAGGTTTTGCGATTGCTGAACGTACTCTGGCCGCGCAATTTAACCGTCCTGGTCATGATATTGTTGACCATAATACTTATGTCTTTATGGGTGATGGCTGCATGATGGAGGGCATTTCTCATGAAGTTTGCTCTCTGGCGGGTACTTTAAAACTAGGCAAGTTGGTTGCTTTCTATGATGATAATGGCATCTCCATTGATGGTCATGTTGAAGGCTGGTTTACCGATGATACCGCAAGCCGTTTTGAAGCTTATGGCTGGCATGTGATTCGCGGTATTGATGGTCATAATGCAGCTTCAGTCAAAGCTGCTATTGAAGAAGCACGTAAAGTTGCTGATAAACCTTCTCTGTTAATGTGCAAAACGATTATCGGTTTCGGCGCGCCAACCAAAGCAGGTACCCATGATTCTCATGGCGCGCCATTGGGTGATGGGGAAATTGCCGCGACTCGCGAAGCGCTGGGTTGGAATTATCCGGCATTTGAAATTCCAGCGGACATCTATTCTGAGTGGGATGCAAAAGAAGCCGGCAATACGAAACAAGCCGCTTGGAATGAAAAATTCGCTGCCTATGAAAAAGCGTATCCTGAATTAGCTGCTGAATTCAAACGTCGTACCGGTGGCGAGTTGCCGGCAAATTGGGAAGCTGAATCAAAAGCGTTTATCGAGCAGTTGCAGAAAAATCCTGCCAATATTGCCAGCCGCAAAGCCTCTCAGAATGCCTTGGAAGCTTTTGGCAAGGTGTTGCCTGAATTTATGGGGGGATCTGCTGATTTGGCGCCAAGTAACCTCACGATGTGGTCAGGTTCTAAGCCATTGAACGAAGATCAAGCAGGTAACTACATTCATTACGGCGTTCGTGAGTTTGGCATGTCTGCCATTATGAACGGTATTGCGTTGCATGGTGGTTTTGTGCCTTATGGCGCAACTTTCTTGATGTTCGTTGAATATGCCCGTAACGCAGTGCGTATGGCGGCATTAATGAAGATTCGCAGCATCTTTGTTTATACCCATGACTCAATCGGTTTGGGTGAAGATGGTCCGACTCATCAGCCAGTCGAACAGATTGCCAGTTTGCGTGTGACGCCAAATCTGAGCACATGGCGTCCATGTGATCAGGTGGAATCTGCGGTGGCGTGGAAATATGCTATCGAACGTAAAACTGGTCCATCAGCGCTGATTTTCTCTCGCCAGAATCTGGCACAGCAAGAACGTACTGCTGAGCAGTTGGCTAATATTGAGAAAGGGGCTTACATCCTGAAAGATTGCCAGGGGCAGCCAGAGCTGATTCTGATCGCAACCGGTTCAGAAATTGAATTGGCAGTGGATGCTTACAATCAATTGACTGAGGAAGGTCGTCAGGTACGCGTCGTCTCCATGCCGTCTACTGATGCTTTTGATAAGCAGGATGCTGCATACCGGGAAGCAGTTCTGCCTGCTGCGGTTTCTGCACGTGTTGCAATCGAAGCGAGTATCGCCGATTACTGGTTTAAATATGTCGGTATGAATGGCGCTATCGTTGGTATGGATACATTTGGTGAATCAGCACCGGCTGATCAACTGTTTAAAGCGTTTGGTTTCACTGTAGAGAATGTGGTCGCTAAGGCTAAAGCTCTGCTGAAATAATGAGTTAATTCATAAATGAGCGCACCTGAGGTAAACATTGAGCGGGTGCGCTCTTATTTTCTGCACGATATCGTTATCGAAGAGGGATCGTGACAGTTTTCCTCAGTTTATGCCACGCAAATTCCAGGGACGGCTACTTTTTGGAATACATGAGGCGAACCGACAATCCCATCAGGATATTTGGCGAGTTTCTCCTTGAATTCAGGATTCGTGAACGCAGCGCGAAAATGCTCCAGACTCTCCCAAACGGCATAGTTCATGAATGTGCCGCTACCAGCGATTCCGCGATGTAATTGTGCGGAAATCAGGCCTACCTTAGACCGGAAATATTCTGCATCTTCTTTCCAAGTCTCTATCAGGGTGTCAGCCATTGAGGGATCAACATGAAATATATTCACCAGTACGATGGAGCCATCGGTGTTCGAAAATAACTGTTCCCGCAGGGTTACGTGGGTGTCCATTTCTTCTAGCTTGACCATTTCTATCTCCTGAAAATTTTATGTTTATATTTATGTTGGTATTGCTATCCTGCCGAAGCGAGTCGCGTGATTTACGCGGCTTTTGACGGCAATATGTCAACGTAGAGACAATGTCAACGTAAAAACAAATGCGTTCCACCAATTACATGCTGTTTCCACGTTGTATTTCATTTAACTGTTTGGTAATTCTTTGTCGTTATTAACAAACGAATCCGTAGCGCTATGTCGTGCTATTTGGCACTGGTGACTCTTCCAGCTTCGTCTCTAAACTGATTAAGGTATTTAATGTCACTTTTAGCTCGTTAGGATCAGAGGATTTCACCAGTGAGTCGACCCATTCAGCTTCCAGTGATATCGCCGCATCAAAAGTACGCCAACCAAGCTCGGTCAGTTGATAGAGTGGTGAACGTTCATGCCGAGGATTAGTGATGGTTTTCACCATCCCTGAGCTCAGCCCGAGATTCAATTGCTTTTGCACGCCTTGACGTGTGATACCCATTGCGGCGGCGATCTGAGGCGCGGTAAGTGGATGTGGCGCGTGCGCAATCGCACCAAGTACTTGCCATCTCGCACTCGTGATTCCCAACGGAGCGACGAGTTGATCCCCTTTAGAGAGCAGTAGGGCATTGAGCCGAAATACCGCCAATGTGATCTCAGTGAATACCTCAAACGCCGAAGTTTTCTCGGTTGACACGATTTACTTCCTTTTCCTTAGTACCTCAAAAAACGACAACCAGTTTCCATTTATTGAAATTGAATGTCAATATTTCAGCAAGTGATATTGATGATCAATGTCGCAGATGTGAGTAAATAACGGTGGGATTGTTTCTTTCTGCTTGCTTACGTTCGAC
Source organism: Photorhabdus aballayi (assembly GCF_026153155.1). Taxonomy (NCBI): domain Bacteria; kingdom Pseudomonadati; phylum Pseudomonadota; class Gammaproteobacteria; order Enterobacterales; family Morganellaceae; genus Photorhabdus; species Photorhabdus aballayi. The sequence goes on from NZ_JAPFCD010000003.1 coordinate 168,081, forward strand.
GAATATGAACAACAGTCTTTAATATCCAATGACTATTGCTATCAATTTCCTTTTCCCGTAATCTCGTTATTTATAGCTGAATCGTTTCATTTTATTATCTAAAGCGGTTTTCTGTGCACGGTTTTGATAATTTTGTGATAAGCAATCAGTACATCGGTGATTTAGTCAGTTATTCTAAGCGGTTGCGTGGTAATAACTATATTCAGGGAGTAACATGACAATCAAGGTAGCAATAAACGGTTTTGGCAGAATAGGGCGTAGTATTTTACGTGCTCTTTATGAATCTGGGCGCCGGGCTGAAATTTCGATTATTGCTGTTAATGAGCTGGCAGATGCCGAAGGAATTGCTCACTTGCTGAAATATGACTCTAGTCACGGCCGTTTTGCTTGGGATGTGCGTCTGAATAATGATGTGTTGCAGGTTGGCGATGATAATATTCGCTTGTTTCATCAACCCGATATATCGATGTTGCCTTGGCAAGAATTGGGAATTGATATTGTTCTGGATTGCAGTGGGATTTATGGCAGCAGAGCCGATGGCGAGGCGCATCTTGCCAGTGGCGCCAAAAAAGTGCTGTTTGCTCATCCGGGGGGGAATGATTTAGATGCGACGGTGGTTTATGGTGTGAATCAGCACTTACTGACAGCAGAGGATCGCATTGTGTCCAATGCTTCCTGTACCACTAATTGCATTATTCCCATCATTAAATTATTGGATGATGAGTTTGAAATTGAATCTGGCACAGTGACAACCATTCATGCCTCAATGAATGACCAGCCAGTCATTGATGCTTATCACAAAGACTTACGGCGTACTCGGGCTGCCAGTCAGTCTATTATTCCGGTGGATACCAAGTTGGCCGCAGGGATAACCCGGATTTTTCCAAAGTTCTGTGACCGTTTTGAAGCTATTTCAGTACGCGTACCAACGATTAACGTCACGGCTATCGATTTGAGCGTTACGGTAAAATCTTCAGTAACTGTTAAAAAAATCAACGAATTAATGCAAAAATCAGCAGCTACTTCATTTCGTGGTATAGTTGATTATACCGAATTGCCGTTAGTCTCAACGGATTTTAACCACGATCCCCACAGCGCGATTGTTGATGGCACACAAACGCGAGTCAGTGGGCAACACCTGATTAAGACATTAGTCTGGTGTGATAATGAGTGGGGATTTGCTAACCGAATGTTAGATACAACGTTATCAATGGCTGCTACGGGTTTCAAATGATTTGTTGTTGATAGACGGTCCATAATAGATCCGCACACGGCGCAAGATTAAATAATTTAGAGAATCAATGAGAGGATTCACCATGTCTGTAATTAAGATGACCGATTTAGATCTGGCGGGTAAGCGTGTTTTGATCCGCGCTGACCTGAACGTTCCGGTAAAAGATGGCAAAGTCACCTCTGATGCGCGTATCCGTGCTTCCTTGCCGACCATCGAAGCAGCATTAAAACAGGGCGCCAAAGTGATGATCACTTCTCACCTTGGCCGCCCTACTGAAGGCGAATACAATGAAGAATTCTCGCTGAAACCAGTAGTAGACTATCTAAAAGAGAAGTTATCCTCCCCCGTCCGGCTGGAAAAAGAGTATCTGGAAGGTGTGGATGTTGCGGAAGGTGAACTGGTTGTTCTGGAGAACGTTCGCTTTAATAAAGGTGAGAAGAAAGACGACGAAACCTTAGCTAAAAAATATGCTTCTTTGTGTGATATTTATATCATGGATGCATTCGGTACTGCTCATCGCGCTCAGGCTTCTACTCACGGCGTGGCTAAGTTTGCTCCTGTTGCTTGTGCTGGTCCTTTGCTGTCCGCGGAATTAGAGGCATTAGGTAAAGCGTTGGATAATCCAGCCCGTCCAATGGTGGCTATCGTCGGTGGTTCTAAAGTTTCAACCAAGCTGACCGTTCTGGATACGCTGTCTAAAATTGCCGACCAACTGATTGTCGGTGGTGGTATCGCGAATACGTTTGTTGCCGCGGAAGGCCACAATGTCGGTCGTTCTCTGTATGAAGATGACTTGACCCCAGAAGCGAAAAAGTTACTGATAAGCTGTGATATTCCGGTGCCGACCGATGTTCGTGTGGCGACAGAATTTTCTGAAACGGCCGAAGCAACGTTGAAATCTACCAGCGATATTAAAGATGATGAACAGATCCTCGATCTGGGGGATGAATCCGCTCAACGTCTGGCGGATATCCTGAAAAACGCCAAAACGATTCTGTGGAATGGCCCGGTTGGTGTATTTGAATTCCCTAATTTCCGTCAAGGAACTGAAATTGTCGCACGTGCCATTGCTGATAGTGATGCCTTCTCTATCGCTGGCGGCGGCGATACATTGGCAGCGATCGACCTGTTCGGTATTGCTGACAAAATTTCTTATATTTCTACGGGTGGTGGCGCTTTCCTCGAGTTCGTGGAAGGAAAAAAACTGCCTGCGGTTGTGATGTTGGAAGAACGTGCAAAACAGTAATTAAGTCATGACGGGTAACGGCCGGTTGGCTGGTTGCCCGTTCTCAACAGGACCCACGTAACATGTCTAAAATTTTTGATTTCGTAAAACCGGGTGTCATCACTGGTGATGATGTTCAAAAAGTGTTCGCTATAGCCAAAGAAAACAACTTTGCTTTACCGGCGGTCAACTGTGTAGGTACTGATTCAATCAATGCCGTGTTGGAAACCGCTGCCAAAGTTCGTTCTCCTGTGATCATTCAGTTCTCTAACGGCGGCGCTGCTTTTATTGCCGGTAAAGGTTTGAAAGTTGAAGGTCAACAAGCGGCTATTCTGGGTTCAATTTCTGGTGCTCACCATGTTCATCAGATGGCTGAACATTATGGTGTTCCTGTGATCCTGCATACTGACCACTGTGCGCGTAAATTGCTGCCGTGGATTGATGGCCTGTTAGATGCGGGTGAAAAACATTACGCAGCGACGGGTAAGCCCTTGTTCTCTTCTCACATGATCGATCTGTCAGAAGAATCTTTGGAAGAGAATATTGAGATTTGTAGCCATTATCTGGCGCGTATGGCAAAAATCGATATGACGCTGGAAATCGAGTTGGGCTGTACTGGCGGGGAAGAAGATGGCGTTGATAACAGCCATATGGATAGCTCAGCGCTGTACACTCAACCGGAAGATGTTGCTTATGCTTATGAGAAACTAAATGCTATCAGCCCACGTTTCACTATTGCGGCTTCTTTCGGTAATGTTCATGGTGTTTATAAGCCGGGTAACGTCAAACTGACGCCAAAAATTTTGCGTAACTCTCAAGACTATGTTTCTGAGAAATTCAATCTGCCACATAACAGCTTGGATTTTGTTTTCCACGGCGGCTCTGGTTCTACTGCGGAAGAGATCAAAGAAGCGGTCAGCTATGGCGTCGTTAAAATGAATATCGATACTGACACCCAATGGGCGACTTGGGAAGGTATTCTGAATTACTACAAAAAGAATGAAGGCTATCTGCAAGGCCAATTGGGTAATCCAGAAGGTTCAGATAAACCTAATAAGAAATTCTACGATCCACGGGTATGGCTGCGTGCCGGTCAGGTTTCTATGATTGCCCGTCTGGAACAGGCTTTCAAAGAATTGAACGCGGTTGATGTGTTGTAATTAACGAAAGAGTTCCCTCTGAATTTTCATTCAGAGGGAACGTTAGCCGCATTCAGTAAATGATATTACCTTCTATTTGAAATCCTATTACCAAATTTATGAAGCTCTCCGCATTCCTAAATTCTCAGCGATAGCCGCAGAGCGAATATTAATAGCATCTGTTGATATCCTATTAATCTTCTGCCCTTTCAATGATTTTTTAATTGCTTTCATTGTCAGGAATTTGCCAACGCCTTTGAAATTATATTCTCTATTTATTGCAATATCGGGTTCTGTTTCTTGCAGTCGCGCTCTTTCTTCATTACTAAGTTGCGTATAGGGATGAGCCAATGCATAGTTGACATGTAATTCTGATTGTTTATTTTTTAAATCATGATAGACCTTCACCTCCATTGCGGCATAAATTTTTCTCTCACCGGAATAATCATTTTTTTCGCTTTTATCCATTAAAGCAAAGAAATCTGTTTCTGCGTAAAAATCAGGGTGATTGCTTCTATATTTATGCCCTTCTGCATACTCTGATATCGTATCTTTTATGGTTTTTGCCATATAATCGGATATTTCAGATCCCAAAGAAAGATTGGTCTTTGATTTTTCTGAAAGGGATGGGTTTTCTTCAAGCCGGCTATATATTATTTGACTTTTTTCTATACCCTTTAACAATTCCTCATGACTTAGCAAATAACCCGACGGATCGGAATCCCCGACACGAACCACTTTCAATGATTTATTTTTTGTATAACTGCTTTCTTTCTCGTTCCATTTGACAACATGTGAATTTCTGGCTGCTAATTTAAATTTTAATTCATCAAGAAAATTCACCTCTTTGGTATATTTTCCTCTTTCTGGCGCTAATCCATTTTCATCCTGCAAACTTACTGGATTATTTCTCACCATTCGATATAGATTCAGGCCGTCAATTGTTCCTGCTGGATCTGTGCTTAACCATCTGCCTGACCACGGTTGATAATAGCGGTAACCATAATAATACAGCCCGGTGGCATCCCGTTCCTTGCCTGAATAGCGAATAGTTTTATAATTGGCTTCTATTTGGCTGTTTGCTGCCCACAGCGCTGTCCCGCCGAATGGATAATACTCTTCCTCACTAATAATCTGCCCTTGATTATCCAGTTCAAGCTGGCAGGAACCGATCAGATTATCGTAGCTGTAACGTAGCTGATTGTTGTCGATACCTTCTGGTTTACCATTCTCCCAGTGCAGCACTCGTACTTGCGCGCGACCTGCTTCACCTAGCGTAATAATGTGTAATTCTTCTGTTGTTGTGGCGCTATTCTGAGTTGTGCGTAGTTCCAGCCCCGGCAAATAGATTACCCGCTGTTGCTGCGTAGTATTCTGGGCTTGCTGTTCACTTACTTTCAGTTGTCTCATTCCGTTGCTGCCGTAGCGGTACCATTCATTTCCTGGACCGTTATTGACCTGTTTTAGCTCTCCTCGTGATGTCCAGACCAGCGTCTGACCGGGCAATAAACTGGTTTGATGACCCCCGGCATCAAATAACGTATCCACTTGATTGGGATCTGTTGTCAGCGTACTGAGAACGCCTCGGTTGCTGCGATTCGAGATGGTGATAGCGATAGTGTAGTTATTTTGAGTCGCCGGTGAGCTGTGCCGAATTTGTGTCAGATTACCGCTGCGATCATAGCTGTAGCTGCGAGTATAGTTAGTGTAGGTGTTGTTATCAGAGGGTAGAGCAGGGGAGGGAAGTTGGTTATTTTGCTGACTTATATTGGCCATTTCACGCCCGGAGGCACTGATAAGCTGATACAGGGAATCGTAGGTGTAGGTGTTTTCTGGGACCACTTTCTGATTGCGCCAAAAGCGGGTAGCTTCCGCATCATTGCGTATATTGATGACGTTGCCTACCGGATCATATTGATAGCGTAAGTCTTGTAACACTTTGGAGTCTGACGGACGGCGGGTGGTGATACCAATCAGCCGTTGGGTTTCCGGTTCATAGCTGTATTCGGTGATAACCCCGTTACCGTGCTCTTCGCGTAATTTTTGTCCGGCGGCGGAATAGGTCAGGGATTTGATAATCACTTGTTCGGCTTGACCTTTGAGAGTCAACCAACAGCCTTTTAACTGCCCGGTTACATCATAGGCCAACCGCTGAGTGTTGCCTTTGGCATCGGTTTGGATAAGTAAAGCCCCGGTGGCATCAGTGCTATTTTGAGTGGTATAGACATCACTGCTCAGTTTTTGCTGCCAGAGGCTTTGGTCTTCACCTGTCCAGTCGGCATTTTGGTTATCGACGAGCAGTTGTTGAGATTGTGATAGCACAATGCCCGCAAGGGAAAGGCTGTTGAGTTGAGTGAGTCCTGCGGTATCGTAATATCGGACACACTGACCAGCAAGGTTGTAATCTTTTTCTTGCGGTGTGTTGCCGGCCCAGATAAGACGTTCGGTGGTTTTCTCTTCGGCTTGCACTTGTTCAGTGATGGCAAGCAGACGACCGGGTAGGGTGTTATCTTCGTAGCGATGATTTTGGCGGACACCGATTGCATTGATGGTTAATATTGGGCGACCTTCAATATCATTGAGGGTAATAGACCGACCAGCATCAACACTTTCTTCACGTAGAACCTGACCCGCAAGATTAAAGACGCGAATGAAATTCGGGCCGCTCAGGTTTTTATTCTTACGCGGATCGGTAATTTTTACCTGAAATCCTTGCATATTGAATTCATAGAGAGTGATCAATTCATCACTATTTTCACCAGCTTGAATGCGCAGATATTCTAAAGTACGTACATTTAGCTTCCTGTTATCCAATACATTGATTGATGGTGTTTTTTTGTCAATATCAGAGTGATAGCTGCTCATATTTCAACTCCTTATATGGTATTAATGTTTAAAATAATTTAAGTTTTGGTAACAACCAAACGACCTTATATCACTAAATAGGCAAGGAAAGCGATTTGTCGTTGATGTTATAAATGCAAACGCGTTGGTAATTTTTGAGATTGTATTAATAGAAATTAAGGTATCAGATAGTGGGTATGATCAGCCAACTATGGGGAAAACAAATGGTTAGCCGATTTGATATGCCGATGGAACTTAAATAACGAATCACTTGTATCTCACCGTTAAAGATAAATTTATTAAATAACGGCAGTTACAATACCGATGACATTACGGTATGTCATTGATTGAATCATCAAGATGTTTCTACTCCTAACAGGAAATTAAGTGAAGGTCAGGTTGTTCTATATATTGTGGATTATTCTGCCTGAGAACTGGGTTATTTTTGTAATTTCATCCTTCATTAGATTAACAATAAATTAATTTCTATTGAGTTTGTAACACTTTCTTACAAATTTATATTTTTGTAAATTAAAGAAATAAAAATTTTTTCTTGCTATTTGGTGATGATTTAATAATCATGGCCTAAGTTTCATCGTATTGGACAGTATGAAGGAAATTTCAACTCCTGTTCCCTTATTCAAAGGGATTAATTGATAGGAATACATTTCTGTCTTCCTGTCGTTCAGCTCGCTATTACTCACGGCATAAGTGATGTTGCTTATCTTAGGTAATAGGATTTTTACTGTTTTATTCATTTTTAGATAAATCAATAAGTTGTGGTCATATTGAGGTGTTTGTGCTGATTTCATCAGTATGGATGCTTTTGTGATGATGAAGGTCATTGATGGCCAGACGGGAGAACTCCTGTGGGATTTTTATCCCATGATGTTCGGGCTGCGCCCTTATATATAACGTTAACAGTAAGGAAAGAATATCAATGAGCAAATTAAGCCCACTCGATTGTCTTGATTGTAAAGACATGCTGAAAAACTGGTTGGAATTTCAGTTGGTGGATGAACAGGGGAAACCCTTGGTCAATATGCCTTATCGTTTGAAAATCCGAGGAAATCCTCGGCTAGGACGTAAAGGCGTTACCGATGGCAATGGTTTATTAAGGGAAGAAGATATGCCTCCCCATCCGGTAACCCTGTATATCGGCGCCCAACCACTGGCCGACGAAATGGAACAACGTCCGTTGCGGGAAATACGCGGTGAAGAGGCTTCGGTGGTGAAGCCAAAAGCGGAAGCCGAAGGCTATCAATATCGCTATGTGACCATCGGGCAGATCAGTGATGGGTTGCCGGAGATTAAAGGGTGGGACCACAAAGACATTCCACCCCCTTATCATTTCCCGGACCCGGAACCACAAGGCTATGAGGTCTATCCGATGAATCGACGGTATGTTCTGGAAGTATGCCCGTTTCGGGCCTGGGTTCTGCTGTTGCATCATCAAAAAGAGTATTCCATTGTGAATGCTTATAACCAGAGCTTAATGAGCGTGCTGGCCTATGCCGATGAGGATGTCAACGTAGCAGGCTCGGTTAAACACTTTTTTAACCGGCAAATGGTGGATGTCTCGAAGCTGCCTTATCAGGTGGAAAAAGTGTCAGCGGCCCCTGTGGTTTATAATGTACCGTTTAGTGAACGTTATACTGAGGTGGAATTTATTGATTCACGAGCAGGGAATAATAAACAGGGTGATACCAAACTGTTTTATGCCGCCAGCGAAAAAGACATGATTGTCAGTTGGCGGGGCACGGTTACTCTAGAAAATTACCTGACTGATGCCACCTTCCAACCATTGGTTTTAAATTGCGATGATGATAAAGCGTTATGCAGCGAATTTATTCATCATGGCAAAGTGCATAGGGGGTTCTGGGAAGCTTTTAATCTGATTGGAAAATTAACTGTCCACGATGAGAAAGAAAAAACAGTATTCGGTGAGATCATTGGATTGGCTAAAAGACGGAGATTATTTGTCTGTGGTCACAGCTTGGGCGGTGCGTTGGCATTACTACACAGCGCACAACTGAAAGAACACAATCCTTGTCTCTACAGTTACGGGATGCCGCGAACATTAACTCGTAGTGCAGTAGAGGAATTGTCCTCCATTATCCACTATCGCCATGTTAATGAAGATGATGTAATTCCTTCCGTACCATTTGAGCAGGATATGGATAATGGGTTTTTCAAGTATTGGACGCCGGCAGGGTATGATTGGGAAATAGTGAAACTGGTGTCTCCATCACCGATTGTTAAAGCCATTAAACAAGCGACTATCAGTAAAGAAATCTATTTGCATCATGGTAAAGTTGTGCATTTTTTTAAAGCTAACAGTTGCCCGGAATGGCTTATTTCCGCCAGGAATTTCTCCCCTATAATGGGTGTTGCTGAGGAAATATTGGATAACACCACAAAGCTCTATTTAATTCCTGAATTAAACCAAGAAACAGAAAAAGATTTTTCTCTGGCTGGCGAGCAGCAAAATGCGTTGTTTAATCAGTTAAGTCAACAAGAAAAAGACAAACTGTTTGTTGAAAACAGAAGTACTGATTTAAAAGGGGGATTCGGATTTTCTAATCATAGCTCGTATAAATATGCCGGTTATATTGATAAACGACTCAGGGAGTTATGCGAACCGGATAAGATTACGGTCTATCAGGATAGTCAGCGTCAATTTAAGGCGAAAATGGATAATCATAAGATGCTTATCCCTGACAATATTTACTACCGAAATCTCTATTTTCTGGATATGGATAAGCAGTTAGTAAAATCACTAACCGTGAGCCAGCAGGAAGAACAAGGAACACTGGCCTTACAACATTACTGTGATAAGAAGGAACTGTCTGTATGAAAATATTGAAAACAACGCTGCTCTTATTGTTTCTCTATTTTATTTACTGGGCGTTTGGCGACACCTTTTTCAACTGGCTTTTCCCTTTTACATCTGACGGAAAGGAAAAGATGATCACTGTGGAGGGAGTGGCGCCAAAGTATACGGAACCGTATGTGTATGCGCAGTATATATCAAAAGATTGTCTTGAATATCAGTTTGATGCAGGAATGTCGCCTTATCAAGTGCCGACTTATTATGGATTGGAGTTGAATGTAAAAGCTGATCCACAAACCGGTTATTTTCAGGTGAAATTACCTTTTAATGGCGGGGGCTGGTGCAAATGGAGAATCAATCGGGCCTCTGTGTCAGTAAATTATACCGATGCCACCCATCTGGTGAAAGATGCGAAGCCATATGGGGGAACAGGTTTAACTGCATTTATCAATGATGCGACCCAGACATATCTTAACGAAACAGCAACATTAAATACTATAGATTACCGTCCGGTTATTTACCCTGTTTTAGAAATGATTGACGGGTTCCCCAAAAGAATATCCTTGCTAGGTGAAGGCGAAATGCGTCCATTCAGGTTGATGTTAACTCCGGGAGCGGAATGGAAGATTATCTATAAGCCTAAACTGAATGAAACCAAGATGCCGAAAGTGATTATTCCACCGGGTAAAGAACCTGCGAGGATTGAATACCCGGATGGGAGCATTGATTGGAATAATGATCGAATTGAATACTGGAAAATAAAGTAACATCATTAAGATCATACTGCCAGTTTACCGACGCGCTAACACCAGAAATAAGGGGTTCATGTGAATGATGGATTACATTTTCTCTGCCATGTTATCGATTTTCAGGAAAAAAAGTCTAGGATCTATAGCCATTGTAATACCATAATAAAAAGGAACTCCAATATGAAAATAACGTTGTCCTTATTATTTCTCTATTTTATTTACTGGGCATTTGGCGACACCTTTTTTGACTGGCTTTTTCCTTTTTCACCTGACGAGAAGAAACAATTGATTACGGTGGAAGGTGTCGTGCCGAAATACACAAAACCGTATGTATCTGCACAGTATATCTCAAAAGACTGTCTTAGATATCAGTTTGAGTGATTTGGCAATCGCCAAAAAGAAAATATTAGCCTAACCGGATTGAGTTTGTAACACTTTCTTACAAATTTATATTTTTGTAAATTAAAGAAATAAAAATTTTTTCTTGCTATTTGGTGATGATTTAATAATTATGACCTAAGTTCCATCATATTGGACAGTATGAAGGAAATTTCAACTCCTGTTCCCTTATTCAAAGGGATTAATTGATGGGAATACATTTTTGTCTTCCTGTCGTTCAGCTCGCTATTACTCACGGCATAAGTGATGTTGCTTATCTTAGGTAATAGGATTTTTACCATCTTGTTTCTTTGGTGACGAAATCAATGACCGCTATCCCTGACAGGATATTTATGCTGATGAAGGTGATTGATAGCCGGACGGAGAAATAACGTTATAAAGAAGGAAATAAAACTAATGGGTATATCAGATCCACGCTTGTGTTTTGATTGTAAGCGGTTTTTGAAAAACTGGGTGGAATTTCAGTTGGTGGATGAACAGGGAAAACCCTTGGTCAATATGCCTTATCGCCTGATCAGTCGCGGCACCCCGGATTATGTGAGCCAGGGGGTAACTAATATTGAATACTATAGATTACTGTCCGGTTATTTACCCTGTTTTAGAAACGGCTAACAAATTTCCTAAAAGAATATATTTGTTAGGTGAGAAAGTAATGCGTCCATTTAGGTTAATGTTAACTCCGGGAGCGGAATAGAAGATTATCTATACCCGTCATCTTTCAAGTTGCTTCTTTGTTGGCTGCACTCACTCACCCCGGTCACATAGTTATCTATGCTCCCGGGGATTCGCTCCTTTGCCGTCGCGATGCATCTTGAAATCCATAGGGTATATAAGCCTAAACTGGATGAAACCAAGATGCCGAAAGTGATTATTCCTCCGGGTAAAGAACCTGCAAGGATTGAATACCCGGATGGGAGCATTGATTGGAATAATGATCAAATAGAATACTGGAAAATAAAGTAACATCATTAAGGTCATATCGCCAGTATTTAAATAAAAATCAATGTATTGTTTTCAGTAACTATTTGTATTTGCATTCCAGGACAAAATTTCTTAAAGATTCACCAAGGACATTATTTAGATTTTGGTTTTAGAGGGGTAGTATGAATTTAATAATCGCTGATATCTTGGAATATAAAGGTAGAGTAAAAAATTTGAGTCTGGGAATAAAAATGTCATTATATTCCTTTTTCTTTTATTACTTCCGGCAAAGTTCAATGGTTTCATTGAAGTCTTAATTACTTTATCTTCTAATATTATTATTCCAGATAACCACATAAAGTCATTTTATTTTACTGCCATATCTTTAATAGTATATATGGTGTTTTATTTGATCAATATAAGGTTTTTTCCTACTGCAAAGGAAAATTCAATCATCATTTCTTTGGTAGGTAAAAAAACATTTTTTTGTTGTATCGTTTTTTTATTTATAGTGATTTTCCGATAATTATTTTCTTTGTTATGGTTTTTTTCTTAAAACGTTAATTGTTTACATTACTTTTCATCTATGTTTTTTTGATAGTTTCTTTTGCTGTAATTGGATTTTGCTTATTTGAGTTAACCTGAATTACAACCAATAAAAATATCTATCAACTATAATTTTCCATAAGTAGCCTATTATGATAGGCTATCTTTATCGAACACTGATAACTAACTATTGACCGTTAAATTGTTCGTTTACATTGTTAGATATCTGACCTAACACATATACTAGGGTAGGAACCATTATTTTAGAGGGCTGATTAATTAAATGGCTATTAGATATCGCCCGCGTATCGGTGAAATATTTGATTGTGACTTTGGTTTACCGGCACAACCAGACCATTTTAATGGTCGCATCCCGCCTGAGATGGTAAAAAAAAGAATGGTTGTAATCATGAATGCCCGTTTGTGTAGCAATGGTTATCTCGTTGTTCCCATTTCCTCAACTTTAAACAACGATGGTATTGCTCGCGGTTATCATGTCGAATTAGATCAATCTATTTTTCGAATAACTAATTTTTATGATCGTCGCAGGCGCTGGGCGTTAGTCCATCATATGCAGATAGTAAACACAAACAGACTCTTTAAATTAAGAGATAATGAACAAACATTTCAGCAATATTTGACGCGTGAAGATGTTGAAAAGATACAACGTGCAATAATCAAAATCATCGGCGCATCAAGCCTTATCAGTAAATCTGAAAGTTGACTTTTGGTATTCTATTAACTACAGTATGATTATTCCCCATGAGGGCTTTGTTAAAAATTTCTCCCGCAAAGGGCTTATAACCCCTCATATCTAATATGAGGGGTTTTTGATTTAGTAATCTACATTCGCCTTATGCGATTATGTACCGCTTGATAATTTTCCCATCAAAATAAATTCACCATCAACTGACAATTCGTGTAGTTTACTAGTGACATCAATGAGATAACAACTAAGTGGTAAAAGTAAAAGCTGGGAAGACTGAACAAAATCTTCTTCATCTGGAAAAAGACAGAAAAATATGTCGAATGCTTCAGCGACTTCTATAACTTGCTCGATTAATTCTGCTAGTTCCCGTCCTATGCTTAATAGTCATATAAACACTTCCTCAAAGTGCTGTTTATGTGATCAGAGGACACAACGCTTGTCCACGTTGTGTTCCTCGCCTGCTTTTTATTTATAAGGTGTTTTCCAACTCCTCATATGTAAAAAATTTAATAAAATTCCATGTCTGATCATCAATCATGATAATCTCATATTTTTTCAACTATTGTTTTTCTTTGTTTTTTTATTTCTTGCTCTCTTGTTATTAAATCTTTTTCTGTGATTATATTTTTATCTTATGTTTTTCATATTGTAATTTTGAAATTCTCACTTTGGCTTTAATTTGTTTATTTTTAAGTAGTTATGGTCATTATTTGGCCATAATAACTCTTAGATAAAAATTTGATATATGATAATATCAATCTAATATTTATAAAACAATCCTATAATTAGCAATTAAGGAGTTAAACATGGAAATTGAATTTATTGAAGAATCTGAGCCATCAGTTGAAGTGCGAGTATACCAGAAAGAGAATATAATTTACAAATTGCTATTAACTCTATCTATCCACAATTGGATGAATTAAATGTATATTTAAATGGATACGAAAAGATACCTCAATTTCTGAATAGAGATAAAATTAAAGTTTATATGAGTCATCATTTTGGGGATTTTGGTGATGCATCAAAGTTCTTCCCATTAAAAAATAAATCTGGGTATTTATTTACGCTTGATGATGATCTAATTTATCCACCAAACTATGTTGAAAAACTTGTATTCAAAATATAAAAGTATAAACGGCAGCAATTTATATGTGTTCATGGAAATATTATTGATATAGATTCATTATCATCATATTATAAATATAAAAAAGGAATTCATTTTAGTCGGCCGCTTGATAATGATATTACTGTAAATATTCCGGGCACTGGTACATTGGCTTATCATTCATCGTTGTATTCATTTTTGATGGAATCTTTTCAATTAAAAAATATGTCAGATATTTGGGTTGCCGTTATTGCTAAAAAAAGAAATATAGCGATTATTTCTATTGATAGACCTGATTGTTGGATTAGAACATCTATATCAAAAACTGATCCTAATTCTATTTACAATAATAGAGAATATTTGGATAAAAAAATATGTGAAGTGATAGAAAGAGAGGAATTATACAAGATATGATCAGTGAATATAAAAAAGAATTAAATGCTCAAGGGTATGTTTTAGTACGGGGTTTTTTATGTCATAAGGAGAAAAAATTACTTAGTTCAGCAGTGCAATTTCTTGATGACCGAGAAGATGTTCCCGGGGAAATAATGAAATACTATGAGTCCAGTGTGATTGATAATAATAAAATACTTGATAGAATAGAGAATTTTATTGATACAAAAGAAGCTTTTTTTATAAATAAAATTGAAAAAAAATCTTCTGAATTATTATCTTTAGTTATGGGTGAAGATTATTTTTTATTTAAAGATAAGATTAATTTTAAATTAAGCGGTGGTGGTGGGTTTTCTCCCCATCAAGATTATCCTGCATTCACTAAATTCATTAATAAGGAAATGTTTAATTTAATGATTCCAATTGATGATACGACTATAGATAATGGTTGTTTGTGTATTTCAAACAAGCCATTTGAAAAAAAATTAATTCCTCATAGCAAAGGTAAGGCATTGAAAAATACATATGAGAAATATGATTGGATTCCTATTCAGGCTAATGCTGGAGATCTTTTGATCTTTAGTTCATTTTTATTGCATATGTCAAAAGAAAATCTATCTGGTAATAGGAGAAGGTGTATTTTTTTTACATACAATTGTTGTTCTGAAGGTGATCTTAGAAGTAAATATTTTGACTTTAAAAGAAAGTCTTTTCCTCCATTAGTAGAACGTGATGAGAACCATGATTATTCACAATGGGTAAATAACTTAGCGAGAAAGATTTTATAATATATTTTTTAGCATGGGAATATTGTTTCCTTCCTGAGTATAGGGCGAAGTGTTTATTAAATTACTGATATGGTAAATACGATGTGTATAAAAAGACGTTATTTTTATAGGGATGGGTTGTATAATGAAATTCCTAATTTTAGTATTACTCCAATCAATAATAATTTAAGTTTGATGGAGTTTCCTTATCAGATAAAATTGGACTCAAAAGTTTACTCTGATAATTTAAAAGAAATAAATATATACCCTATGGATTTCAAGATGCATCGCGACGGCAAGGGAGTGAATCCCCGGGAGCATAGATAACTATGTGACTGGGGTGAGCGAGTGCAGCCAACAAAGAGGCAACTTGAAAGATAACGGGTATAAATCGTTATCCTGGCTTTGATGCTAATATAATTAAAGAAAAATTATGTGAAATTAATGGTGTCAATTATGATAAAAATATTTTGCTTGGTAATGGTCTTTTGGAATTGATTCAAACCATTTTGTTATCTTTTTCTACAAAAAAGACTAATCTATTAATCCCAAATCCTTCATTCTTTATGTTTACAAGATTGGCGAATATATGTCGAGTTGACATACATAAAATTCCTCTAAATGATGATTTCAGCCTTAATGTGCAAGCATTTATCCATGCGTCCCAAAAATATGAAAACTCACTAATTATTATTGATAATCCAAACAATCCGACCGGTGTGTTATTTGGGGTAGATGAAATAAAATGTATTGTTGAAAATTGTAAGTGTCCTGTTGTTATTGACGAGGCATATGTGGCTTATTCATCACAAGGTTCAAATATATTAAATCTTATTTCTGAATATGATAACCTCATTGTTCTCCGTAGTTTTTCCAAAATTGGCTTTGCTGGGCTGCGTTTTGGATATCTGTTTTCTAATCCAGATCTTATCTCATATATTAATAAGTTTTCTTTGATGTATTCATTAAGTGATATAAAAATGAAATTAGTTCTGGATATTATAAATGAAGAGAAAATTGACACGAAAAATATATCAAATATAAAAAAATATAGAGATGTTATGATAAATAAAATGTCGAAATTAAATGATATTTTTGTAAGTAAAAGTCAAGCTAACTTTATTTTCTTTTCAGGAGAGGCTGATAGTATTAAATTGTTTAATCATAAAATGGTTAAAAATGGAATAAAAGTCAGTGTCTTTCCATTGGGTTACTCAAAGATTACAGATGATAGTATAAGATTTTCCATTGGAAATAAATCTATAAATGGTATTGTTTTAAATATTATATTAGATAACTTTAATTGAGGTTTATATGTACTATATAATTGGGTACGAAAATGTACTTGAGTTTATTAATAAAACTATTGGTTTACGTGGTACATCTTTTAATTATTACAATGAATTTTTCATAAAATACTCTGTTTTTGATAGAATACCTGATTCTGACATTCCTCTTATAACTTCATATGAAGGCGCTTTACCATATTGTTACGACCATCTGCTTACATTAAAAGATAAATATACGAATAATTCGGCAAAGATTAATTCAATGATTGTAAATAATGTCTTCTATGAATGGTTCTATACATTGTCAAAATATGATAAAATCTATGAATTAATAAATAGAATTATTAAAATTGTTATTATAAATAAGTTATCTTCATATACAAATGGCACGACACAAGAAACAATTGGTCTCGCTTCTATGGATTTTAAAGATGAATTTGATTGCCAGGATTTTATTGAATTGGTTTTTCATCAATTGACTCATATGGTTTTGTTTATTGATGATATCGCTAATATACATATGAATGAAGATACTAAGGGAATTCATGTAGAGGTTGACGGGGTTAAGTCTGTTTTTGGTAATAACATGTTTCCCATATACTTACTTTTCCATAGTTATATAGTCGGTGTGGAGATTCTTTCATTTAGAGCTCAATTGTTTGGATTAAACTCATCTGCAAAATATCATGGTTCTACAGATAGAATTGTGAGATTATGTAAAAAAATGTCATCTGTTATTGAAGAAAATATAAATATGTTTTCAGGGCGTTCAAGAGAGATTTTTAAAGAATCTTTACATTTATTGAATGTATTTGAGCACTATGAGGAAATAAAATGATATATACCTTATGGATTTCAAGATGCATCGCGACGGCAAAGGAGCGAATCCCCGGGAGCATAGATAACTATGTGACCGGGGTGAGTGAGTGCAGCCAACAAAGAAGCAACTTGAAAGATGACGGGTATACAATGACTATCCTTTATTTAGTAACATTAAGAGAATTATTAATTCTGACGATTATAATTTTAGTGAATTACGCGATAATAAAAAAATCAAATATATCCACAAGGATAATGTCGATCTTGGGTTAAGTAAGGAAATTTATGGCAAAGTATTTTCAGGTAGAGAGATATATGTAATTGAATTTCATAATGATCAAAATATTTCTGATATATCATTATGGCTTGAAAGCATATTTGGGACACTTCTCACTTATAAGAATAGAGGCTTTAAAGAATATGAAACTATAAAACCTGTTGATAATCCTAAATGGTTTTTCGAATCAAATCTATCTCAACCGGTGCATACAGATGAAGGACATGAAGAAAAGCAGCCAAATATAGTTGCACTGTATTGTCAAAATCCTTCTTATGAAGGTGGTGATAGTATATTAGTTGATTCAGATGCTGTTTATAACTTTGTTTTTGAAAAATATGGGAAAAAATCTGATATACTATTCCATGATGAATGTCTTGCCCATTTTTCCAATAATAAATTCTTTCAAAAAAGGGTATTTTCAAAAATATCAAATAATATTGGAATATCATTTTCACCATTACTCAATAAATTTAAATGTACCGAAGATGTTTACTCGATGCTTATGGATATTAGTGCTTTTATACACCAAAAGGAAAATCAATATCGATTGCGTTTAAATAAAAATCAATGTATTGTTTTCAGTAACTATTTGTATTTGCATTCCAGGACGAAATTTCCTAAAGATTCACCAAGGACATTATTTAGATTTTGGTTTTAGAGGGGCAGTATGAATTTAATAATCGCTGATGCCTTGGAATATAAAGGCAGGATAAAAAAATTTGCGTCAGGGAATAAAAATGTCATTATATTCCTTTTTCTTTTATTACTCCCGGCAAAATTTAGTGGTGTCTTTGAGGTTTTAATGACTTTATCTTCTAATATTGTTATTCCGGAGAGCTACATAAAATCATTTTATTTTACTGCCATATCTTTAATGGTATATATGGTATTTTATTTGATTAACATAAGGTTTTTTCCTTCTGCAAAGGAGAATTCAATCATCGTTTCTTTGGTAGGTAAAAAAACGTTGTTTTTTTGTCGTATTGTTTTTTTTATTTATAGTGCTTTTCCGATGGTTATTTTCTTTTTTATAGGTTTTTTTTCTGCAAATGTTAATTATTTACATTACCTTTCATCTATGTTTTTTTTGATAGTTTCTTTTGCTGTAATTGGATTTTGTTTATTTGAGTTAAGTTTTTTGCATTTTTTTATTGTTGCTGTGTTCTTTCTTCTGGCGGCATCATTCAGGAATGGAATATTATATGATTTGATTTTTACATTAGTTATTCCATTAGCGGCATTGATATTATATTTGAATTTCACACCATGTTATATAATTAATAGAGATAAAAGATTATTTTCATCAGGTTTTTTTTCATTGCCTTATATAATGAATCTCCGTTCTTATTTTAATAAAAATAAAATGCCTGTGTTTATTATGGTATTGTCTGTTTTGCTTTTATATCTATTATGTGAAAGTGCTTTTTCTCAAATACCAAACAAGGTTGATTATATATTATTAATATATGCCAGTGTTGTTTTATATATATGTATGTTATTATTCTATAATCTTTCATATATTGAAATAAATTATCTTTCATATTTGTCAAATTTTTTATCTGTGCGTAAAATATTCTTTTTTAACTATTGTATTTGTTTGTTTTTTTATTTGCTTTGTTTTTTTATTTTTTGCTCTCTTGTTATTAAATCTTTTTCTGTGATTATATTTTTATCTTATGTTTTTATTTCTATTATTGTTTCTTTTATCTCTCTGTTGAGGACGCAATACACGAAAATTATTATTATTAGTGTTATTTTCTTTTTTACGTTATTTTTAGGGGTTATTTATGCTTGAAGTTATTGGGTTAGAAGCTGTTATTAATGGTAAGACTATTTTTTCAGGAGCCAATTGTGATTTTCGGGTTGGATTAAACCGTATTGCGGGAGTTAATGGGGCGGGTAAAACGACTTTTCTTTCAAGTATTGCTGGTGTAAATAAGGTTAAAAAAGGAGTGGTTAATTTTATAAAAAAGGGAGAGAAACACCTATTTAATTTGCAACGGAATGGATTTTATATATCTGATAATGTTAACTTTTATAATTTCATCACGGGAATGGATGTGATTAATTTAAGTCAGCGTTATAGGAAAAGTAATCTAAGGCATCAATTAGATTACTATTTAAATGGTTTTGGTATATCTAATTATTCTGGTATTGAATATGGAAAAATGTCACTTGGGATAAAAAAGAAATTTTTATTAACATCAGCTTTTATTACCGATGCGGATGTTTATATTTTTGATGAGCCAACAAATGGTCTTGATTCAGATTCTATAACATTTTTAATTGAGTTGCTGATTTCTCTTGCAGAAGAGAAAGTTGTTATTTTTAGTTCTCATGATGACAGGTTTTTACAGGAATTGAACTTTATTACCTATGAAATAAAAGGTAATAAAATATCCTGTTCCTCTATTTAGAACTCACAATACAGTTTCCTATTCGTTATATACCCTATGGATTTCAAGATGCATCGCGACGGCAAGGGAGCGAATCCCCGGGAGCATAGATGACTATGTGACCGGGGTGAGTGAGCGCAGCCAACAAAGAGGCAACTTGAAAGATAACGGGTATATTTGCTCGTTAACATTAAACGAGCGAATATCGATTCAATTACATGATCGCATCAGCGGCCAAATCATTTTCATCCTCACTGACGGTAAACCAAGGAAAATATTGGCTCTGTCGCAGCCAGCCTTTTGCGGTGATAACTAGGATTTCCCGCCCAATCGGATCATAGATATGAGTATCCGCATAAGCCTCTTTTCTGGCGCTGTCATCACTCACATATCGCCAGTCATTGAGGAAATAGGGCTGGTAAGTTCGTATCGTTTGTCCTTTATTATCATATTCAGTGCGTCCCGTAACCGCCCAGCGTGTTTTGGTATCTTCCATTTTTGTCGCCAGAGAACCGTTTTGGTTACGTTGCCAGGCTTTGCCTGCCTCATGCCGTACAGATGCTTGCAGTAAACGACCAAAACCATCACTGAATGCGACTTGTTGACGAATTTGCTGTTCAGAATCGCGGTCATAACGGTCCGTAGTCAGCATGAGGTTATGGGGAGGTAAACCAATGCTGTTGGTTAACATCTTAACCAGTGGTGTGCCGGTTTTTTGACTTTGTAGCCAACGGCGGCGAGCCAGCGCACAAATACGCCAATCTTCCGTGATAATCCGTAAATCACGCAGCGTCTGCTGCTCTTCCGGCGTTAAGGTATTGAAGGTTTCCTGACTGAATAGCGGCATCCAACTGTCCGGTGCATAGACCAGACACTGCGCGACAGGGAGTGGTCCGGTCAGATCAATGGCAGTATTGATATCGGCTGGTGGAGAGAATGGTTTTTCTTCTGGTGAAGAGTAACCTGTTGCTACACCATTTTCGATCCCCCAAAAACGTTGCGTAACAGGGCGTCCTAGCGCATCCAAGGTTATGAGATGCACATTATCATTGATATCAGTCAGTTGCACAGGTGTGAGAAAACGCCAGTCGTAATTGGCTGAGACAGTCAAACCAGCCGCGTCTTGGGTTTGAGTGATAATACAGTAGTGGGTATCCCATTTCAGAGTCGTTTTCCCGGTTAACCGGGTGTTACGTTGTGCGACAGGACGCCAAAATTGCTCTTCCGTACCGTAATCGGTATAGCCTTTACGTGCTACCCAGACTTTGTTTTCTCCGCTGCGTGGGAACAGATAAGGTTCTTGTTGGTATCCTGCTTGTGTCAGAATGCCGGGTAATTCATCTGGCGTAATACCGCCATTAAATGCAGATAATAGAGATTCCGTTAATACCGCCGTTTCGGTAAATGCGATTAAAGCTTGTCGTGTTGGTGTTTTCAGTGGTGCTAAGTTTTTTCCATCGGTTTTCCCATCGGTTTTCCCATCAGTATAGAACGTTCGTTGCTGATTGAGGTATTCGTATGGCTTATCATCGGCAATCAGGCTATTTTCAGCACATAAAGCTTCCAGATTTAAACCATCAACAGGCACATGTTGAGCATCGTAAGTAAAGGCATCGTTGCGTGTACCATCCGGTAGCCCTAACACTCTGAGTTCATTAGCAATTAGATGATGCCAACTGGATTGCTGATAGGTTAACCGCAATAGTTGTTGTTGGTCGTCATAACTGCTGGCAAACAGAGTATCCGGTAGTGTATCGGGATACGGATTGGTTGTTGGTTTATTGCGGCGGGGATATTGCACCGAAACCTGTTTCAGTGATTGCCCGAATAGGTCGCTGGACAGCGTGATATCCTGATTGCACTGAGGATCACTGATAATACGTTCATAGTGATAGCTACGGCTTTCCACGATTGAAGTCCATAGCACCGGGGAAGTTGTTGTGCCATCTTGTAATCGGCGCACTTGTGGGCGGGATTCCGTGACTGTATAGGGGATGGTTTGCTGTGCGCTGCCATCCAGCCCGTAAAGTTCACTACGCAGTGGTTGACCTTTTAGCGCCCGGTTTAACCAGTACAGATTGTGGTCATTTTCCGCGGTCAGTGGAACATCTTTGCCTTCTTGCCAGAGGGTAAAGCGTGGCGTAAAACCGGTGAAGGCTTGTTTATCACCACGCCAATACCCAGCGGATAGCATGTTATCTACCGCAGGCACTCCGGTGGCATACCAGTTTTTGGTGAGTGCCGGTGGTGTACGTTCCGGCGCATTACCTTGAGCCAGTTGGTGGCTGTCTGTCTGCTCAACATAGCCAAAGCCACGAAACTCCCGTTCACGTCCATCCCAAGCGCCGTGAGCATAACGTAAAGTAGTCACTAATTTATTGCCGCTGATTTCATCCTCGGTTTCTGTTTGCCACAGGGTATGGACCGGGAAGGGCAGGTAACAAACCGGTGTTTGTCCGGTCGCTAAGGCTGCGGCTTTTTCATCCAGCCAGAACTGGACGGAGCTACGGTAATGCAGGGTGTGATGGGCCCCCATGTTGTTGTTCATTTCACTGAGTAGCCACGGTTTCGCGTTGGTCAGATCGCAGCGCCAATGATGTGGCGCCATATGCGGTACGCTCAGGATCAAGCTGACAACCCCTAATCCCTGTACATCAGCCACTTGTAGCTGGCAAGTATCATCAAAACGCAGGCCGTCAGGAAAACGAAGTGTGAATGGTTTTGCAAAACCGTTACCACTTTCATTGCTGAAAATATCCAAATGGTCAGCATGAACATAAATCAAATCGGCCGGACCACTGCCGTCCAGATCGGCGAGGTGAACTCGATCAGGATTAAAATTGGCGGCGGATTGGCTAAATCCCGGCAATATGATTGGCTGACCAAAACGGCCGTGTCCCAGATTCGGCCAGCAAGTGACTTTAGTTGCACTAACTTCAACCAAATGTGCTTGGCCTGAACCCAGTACGTCGCTAAATGCCACTAACTTACGCGCATCGGCGCCCGGTAACGGCAGGGTGATATCACCGGATTGCACCACATCCCGCCCTTCGGTAAAACCATCACGGTTATTGGCATACAAACGCACACTTTTGGGACCAATCAGCACTAAATCGGACAATCCGGCTCCCATTAAATCCGCAAGTTGGGCGCGGGGATGAGAATATTCTATAGGTAAGGCGTGCAATGGCGTAAAACGTGTCCAACTGCCATCTGGATGTTGGCTGTGATAACCCCTTAGCCCCGGGCCGGTGATAACCCAATCCAATTGCCCGTCACCATTAATATCCATCAGTGAGGCGTTATCCTGAATAGCGGGCGTGATAGGAAGGAGTTGCATTTTGCCCCAGGTGACCGCATTCATCTCTTCCCTTGTCTGACGTTGAGCAGATCGATACCACCAGCCATTTTTATCCTGATACAGAATACCGGGTATGCCTTCGCCTTGCAGATCAAGCAGTTGCCAGCGTTGAATGGTGTTGAAATTTGCCAGTACATCCATTGGTTGCCAGAGTGCTTTTTGTTCTGGTTCAAAGGGCTGATAAGCCAGTTCCAATGGCGGCAAGGTGACCGCCGTTGCGCCATCTTGCTCATGTCCTACTCGGCGGACAGAAACGAGCGTACTGACCACCGCGTTTTCGTCATAATCCAGTATCAGACGTGAAACTAATGCGGGTTCATCGTTGCCTTTTGCCTGACCAGACAGGGTTTGCAGACGGTGAAACATCAGTATTTGGCGACATAGGCGACGGGTACGCAATTCAAAACCGTATTCATAACGGGAAAAACGGTCTTGGCGGCAAAGCCAGTTATTCGTGGCTTTAAACGTTGGCATTTCAGATAAGCTGTTTTTGCGCTCACCATAATCAAATACTAAACAGAACAACCAGCCAGATTTGAGTGGGTCATCTCCATTGAGAGTAGGAAAAACTTCGCTGGCGGTTAGATTACCGTAATGGACTGCTTGCAGGTAGCGCTGGACGGTCGCGTTCGGGTGAGCTGTGAGCTCGTCAGGTTCGCAACCGGTTTCATCTTCGGCTCGATACTGATAATAAATCTGCTCACCGTGGGATGATATAGAGGCTTCCAATAGCCATTGCGCTGTTTGGCTAATATTTAGTGAATTGCTGATACGAGCCTGAGGATTTTTGCCCAGTAAATGGGCCTGTCCGTCGGGGCTGTATATCAGCCAGAAATCGGTTGTGCCTGTTGTTTGGGGTTGCCAGTATTCCAACCGGCTAAAGTGGCTTTCCAAACGGGAGCGATAACCGGTAACGGTGAAGGTTGTCCCCAAATTGATGCCCTGCAATGAGGATTCACTGCGGATATCAGCTTGACCTCCCTCATTTAATGCTACGACCAACACTTCACCTTCCGGCCCCAGAAAAGTATCGGTTTCATCATAATTCGGCACGCCGGTACTGGTGCGACGACGAATTGTCATGACGTTGCAGTCCCAACCGAGACCGAGCGGGCTGTTACCGGTTCCACTGTTGTAATTCAGTGTGAGCGAGGGTGCATAACCCCGTCCGGCAGAAATGGGTAATGGCAGGGATAGGGCAGCCATACCATCCGGCCCGGCTGGTGTTAATGCCTCACCCATACCGGCAATAGCGCCGCCGCCCTTGGGTAATGACAACTCGGTCACACTGAATGTCTGTGAATTCTGCATAGAAACTCCTTACCAGGCCCCGATTAGGAGCCTGTTTTAATTCTGTGTTGGGATGGTTATTTAATGGTGTAGCGAATATGCAAAATGATATCGTTCAGGGTTTTTAACATAGTGGCTTGTTTACCTTTGGCTGGCATTGATGCATTGGGGAAACTCAGTGTTAACGTACCCTGATCAATGGCGATACCTTCAAACGGCAGGAACTTGCCATCATTGAAATCGAGCTGGAATTGGCCGCTGTCATTCATACCGTGAGAAACTGCTAGTGCTTCGCAGCCGTTAGCTAATCCGGCTTTATCGCCGTAAGACAATATTGCCTGCACATCCTGATAGGGTCCCAGTAGCGCGGGCAAGGTAACGCTAATCTGTTTGATGCGCCGGATTTTGCCAATGGATTCCGGGTAATCTTCACGAATTTTTAAATCAGCTAATGAAATGGATGCCTGTAAAGAGGTTTTAGTATCCGTGCCGGCGCCGAACGCCACATTATTATTACCATTGCCGGCACTGCCTGAACCTTCATTTACTAGCTTCTCAATTTCCTGACTCAGAGAGAAGGAGCCTTTATCTTGCGGTAAACCAGCATAAACTTCGGCCAGCGACACTGTACGTTCAACCTCTAATGCGCGTTTATCGCGTTTCAAATGGGCGTCTTCCATTTGTGCCAAACTTAGCATCAAGGTTTCACCTGCAAGCAGACCGGCATAGGTTCCTTGCCAAGCGCCCGGTTTAATAAAGCGAGCAGCGTCATCATTAATTTCCCAACGGTAAGCCTGTTCTGCCATTAAGCAACGCGCGACAGCTAAGTCGTAGAATTGGAAGTAAATCGCCGCTAATCGGCCACGTAGCCAGTTATACAACGCCTGATTGCTGAACTTACGTTGCAGGAAGGCCAATTGGGCTTGGGTCTGTTCTTGTTGGGTTTTCAGACTGGTTTTTTGCAATACGGCGGCTTCACGGCGTACTGCCAGCGATTTAAGTTGGGCGTCGATTTGCTTCAATTCTGCTTCGGCATTATTACGCTGAATCTCCCACTCTTGACGGCGACGACGGTAGGTTTCAGATTGGCTAATTTTATCCGCTTCGGTGTTCATAACATTAGCGGAGAATTCCATCACATAGCCGGTTGCTTCAGCGATAGCTCCCCAACGGCTACCACCACCGGCGAAGCCGAAGATGTTAGGCACCAGATCAGCCGCTGCGCCAGCCAAGCGGGATGCTTGAACTGCCGTGGTAAGCCCGGCGGCGGACGCTCGTAGCGTCATGGCTTGGTTTTCACCGGCGTTGATGTTTTCATCATACAGTTTGCTGTAGCCATCAAAGCGCGATTGGGCTCCGGCTTTGGATTTTTCCAGCACGGTTTTCTCGGCATCCAGTTCTTCAATGGTTTTGTCCTGAATGCTCAAGTTAGTCAATATCAGCTCTGCGGCCTGATTTTGTAATAATGCATTGAGTGCCTCTGCATCCTGACGTTCGATAATATTTTGTAACGTGGAGCCGAACTGGGTGAGCTGGCTAACCATGCTGCGAGCATTTTCCAGCATGTGCGGGAAACGCCACAGAGACATAAATGACTCCAGCAATTTGCCTCCACCTTGAGAAGTGGCAACGGCGGCGCTAAGTAACGCTTTTGGGTCCGCCGGTGTGGCATAGATTGGCAGATATAGCGGCTGACCGTCGATAGAGAGATTATGACGCAGGTTGTATACTCTCTGAGCTAATGTCTGCCAGTAATTCATCATCACTTCATTGATTTGCGGCAGGAAGAGGTCGGTCAAGGTATTGGCGCTGCGCAACAATAAAGGTGTCGGTGTACTTTGTCGTAAAGCGACTATAGAGCTGGCGTGAGCACTTTGGGTAGTAATATCCGCGGCTTTGTCCAGTCGTGGATCATTCCATGTGGTACTCTGTGGTAGGTAAGGTTTATCACCTAACAGATGCAGCGCCTGCATATACCACATCTTCGCTTCGTTAAGTGTATCGCGTTCCAACTGGCGATAAGCGTGATCGCCGCGTGCGATCAGCAGATCAAGGGTGCGCATAAAGGTTGAAACTTTGTAGTGCATTGGATCGTGCTGTGCTACTGCATCAGGATCGACGGAATCCAAAGGATCACTGTTCCAACTGGTGTCTTCCAATAACGGACGGACGTTCCATTGATAATTCTGAATCTGGCCGTGGACAATATACCCGGATGGGCTCCAGACATATTTCAGCCAGCGGTTCGCTTCATCAAAGTTTTGCTCATGCAACAAACGTTGAGCAACCAGCATCGGGGTATAGTAGAACAGTTCCCAAAAATAGAGGCTGTTAGCGCCGCTGAAATCCATTGGTTCAGTTTTTTTATTTTCTATAAAGATAGGATCACGGTTTTTTTCATTACCTTTGGGGTAATAACCCTGAAAATTCTTACCATTCTTAAACCAAAATTCGCCAATTTTTA
Organism: Photorhabdus aballayi; assembly: GCF_026153155.1. Classification (NCBI taxonomy): domain Bacteria; kingdom Pseudomonadati; phylum Pseudomonadota; class Gammaproteobacteria; order Enterobacterales; family Morganellaceae; genus Photorhabdus; species Photorhabdus aballayi. The sequence goes on from NZ_JAPFCD010000003.1 coordinate 194,844, forward strand.
TTGAATTAGCAGAGTATTTTACAAATAAATAAATCCAGCTATCGTTCCCTTTATTATCCACTGGTTTTGTATTGTTACTACCATTTTTTACGGATATATAAGTTTCAGAGAGATTAATTAATTGATTTTTATCTGTTAGTTCACCCTGATAAATGACATTTTCTTGATCGGGCTGTTTTTCACTGTTTCCTAACATAATTGTGATATTTTTGCTGCTACCATGAAGGTTTGAGTCGTATATTGGCAGTGTTGCAGTAAAATTATCACTCCATAAAACAGGCTCTTGGATATTTTGAGTTTCCATACTCAGAATCGTATCGATTCCGGTGGTAGCGCGTGCAACCAACTGGCGGGCGAATAGAGTATTCAGGCGAGTACGATAAGCCTGCCATTGCATATATTGCGCACCATTTTCATTATGGTGCAGGGTCAGGGCATTATCAGTATTCACCTTGCGGGTAACAGGAATACTGAAACTTTCATAACCCAGTTTACGTCCATTCTCTGCAAATGCGGTAAAGGTAATATCAATACTGGCTGAATTATTATTAAAATTCAGACTTGAGCCATCTATTTCGAGAGCATTAAATTGATAATTCATTTTATCAAAGCTAGGGGATGGCTGAATGGAGACATCTTTATCTGCGGTAAAAGTTTGTTCTTTGCTGCCTGCTTTTACTGTTACCTGAACTTTTGCCGGGGAAATTGCAGTATTGATATCTACTGGTCCTGATACATCAGTAGCAATTCCCATGTGGTCAATCATAAAGATATATTTCTTAAGATCATCCGGTTTATTCAGGGAATCTGTAATATAATCATCACCAATGGCAGCATTGTCTTTTATCAATGAACGACCTGCATCCCGAATCCAGGCTTCTACTTTAGACGAATAATTGGTATCCCGGTGGAATAGCAGTCTTCCTTTATCAAGGCTGCTAGTATTTCCACTGTATTGATAGATGGGATAAAACAATTGTTTCTTTGGCGAGTGATCTGGGTTGATACCCAAATCAGTATAAACAACAAATTTATCACCCAGTTTGCCATATTTTTTTATCAGGCTGCACTGATTACGTGTTCGCTCATCGGCTCCTTCATGGGTAATTCTTAACTTAGGTGAAATATGGATTTTTAAATCACTTGATGAGGCTTGATAACGGATAATTGGGATATCTCCGCCATGAACCATACTGATATTATATTCTCCTCGACCATAACCATTATTGCTATTTACCGATGAAGGAATTTCATAATTCTCTGCATAGCGGTTATTCACTCTTCTGACACTATTGGTATCAAATTGTTGATAACTATTATCCCGATAAACATTGCTCTGTTCTGGGGTCATATCTTTGTATTCCATATCGGCAAAGATATATAGCCCTTGCATTGCAGCGGTTTTATAACTATCGAGAGTATCTTGTTGGTTATAAAACATAACCAGCAACGTATCTTCACCTTGATAACCGGCACAATAGAGCCCAGGCGCTTTATTTTTTGCCAGTTCTAGCTTGGATATTTTTTCATTGACATCAAAGGTGATTGGCGTATTCCAGGTGCCGTCATAACGGATATGCGCCAATTTTAGCTCATAACGATAATCCGTCTCTGTTTGATAGCCATCTTTGCTATTTCCTGTCTGTTTAGTGATCTCCTTTTGTTCCAACCAGAGCAGGTATAGGCGGGATTTATACATCACAGGACGGATAGTGCTTCGGTAAGGATTAATTGGGCAATCAATTTTGTGCCATTCGCTCCAGGCATTAGCCGCGAATTTGCCGTCGCTGAATTTACTGTGATCGACACTGCGCCAATAGTATTCACCGGTGTCAGTTTCACTGAGGCCGATAAAATAGGTCAGTCCTTGATCGTTGTTAATATTATCGTGATACGCGCTAATAACTTTAAGATTAGCCACCTGCTCAAACGATGTCAGGTAAGACATAAAGGCGTCTTCGACGGTATCGGCATTTAATTGGCTTTGGCTGACGGATTGCAGTAATGCGTCCATCATTTTGGTTTGTCCGATGCGCATGGTCGGATCAATATAGTTTTCCGGGTAGTAAACTAATTGAGAAACGCCCGCCCAGGTGCTGTAGCGTTTGTTATATTTGTCCCAGTCGATAAAGAACTGGCGGCTAATAACCCCTGAATGGGCATTTTCTTCTACATTTTCCAGCGTGCGGTTGACGTACAGTTGAATGCTGGCAATGCCTTCGGCAATCCGGGTAGTTTTGATTGCAGCGGAAACCTGATTATCAATCAGTAAATATTGATACAAATCATCACGGCTTTTTATGGCTGCCGCTGGCTTGGCGACTTGACGGATATAGTAGGTGCTTAATGCGGCGCTACGGGATTCATCCAGAAAAGCGTGTAATGTATCCGCTTGTTGTGAATTCAATCCGGCAGTCAATACTCCCGCTGCGTTTTCCCACTTGGCATAGGTTGGTATCTTTTGATTTGATTGAATATAATCCAGCCCGACCAAAGCGGAAACGCCCTGCGGGGCGACATTTAATTGTTGTGCAACATTAATCCATTGCAGGATAGTATCGATAGATGTCCAACAGGAGAAAGCATTTTCTTGTGTCACGGGAGGAAGATGTTGATGGTTTTGTGCTTGAGTACTGGCTTGCAACAGCAAATTAGCATCAAGATTCATGGCGCCAGCCAGTTGTTCTGCTGTTAAGGTCTTAGCTTCAAATGCTGCTAACACGGAAGAGGCTTTTTCGCCTAACGCATTAACCCAATCCGCAAAACGTGTCAGCATAATAAGTGAAAGTGCATCATGCGCAGGTATTGCCTCAGTTGAGGAGCCAAACATCTCTGGTTTTGTCACAAACAGGCGGAAGGCGTTTTCGTTAATGCCGGTGGAATGGTAAACCATTTCCAATTGCGCCAATGCCTGACAATACTGAACAATATGTTCCTGTGTTGCTAATACTTCCGATGAATCTGGCGTATATTGAGTATTCAACCAGTCCCAGAATTTTTCTGCTGTCATTGCGCCGTCGCCGGGCTGTAACTTGTCTGCCCAAAGCAGCACAGAATGGGCGACATTTTCCGACGATAATTGCAAGGTAGCGGCGATATAGGGCGCCATAACATGTAGTAAATCTGCCTTATCTTTATCAAAGCCTTGTAAACCGTGGTAGACGGTATCTAGCAGATTCTTAATTTCAGGCGTTAGCGTTTTATTATAGCTGGTGGAGGTCATAACAAATAACTGGAACACGCTCCACTTCTGTGTCTGTAGCCAACCGGTAATGGTATTGAGTTTTCTGATCAGTGCAGCCAGTTGTTTATCACTGATAGCGGATAAATTAGTTTTCCCTTCACCTACGGCAACCAGCAATAAATCCAATTCATCAATGGTTAATTGATGAATTTCCGCCAGTAATTTCCCGATATATAAGTCGGAAAGATTGTCTAAATTATTTTTAATCTTTCCATCTTGATTATTATGGTTGGTAATTTTAAGCAGACGGTAGAGCGAGACATCATCGATATTAAATGCACGTTTAAGTACCGCCTTGCGCCAATCGCCAGTACTACCTGGATTTAAATCAATTTCTTCATCTTCGGTGGAAAAGTATTGGCCGTTCAGTAATGGCGTATTAAACAGGCGATCAAATTGGCTAGGTTGATTATCATATGAACGTTGTGAAATAAGTGCATTGCATAGTATTAGGGCAGTTTCAGCATTAATAGCATAACGTTGTATATAATATTTAGTCAGAAAAACTTTACCTAATACTTCTGCGTTGATATCCAGTTGCTGATTAACACTACGCACAATGCTTTCCAGAATAGTCGGTGATAATTCTGTCGCACGAGATAGACGAATAGCTTTATTGAGTTTTAACAGGAAAGAGTATTGGTTATATTCTTCAACGGTAAATTTTGCGGCCGCATATGCCCAAGAACCGGAAGGAAGTACTCTTGTTAGGCCAATTTCAAAAGGTTGGCCAATATCAGTTGTACTTAATGTGATATGTTCTGAGTACTCTATGTTAACCTGAGGAGCTCCTTCGGTTCGAACAAGTTCTCTTTTATCATTTAACTTGATGGATAAATAAGAGGCATTCCAAAAATCTTTGAATTTATAATTTAACTGATAATTTTCTCCACCATAGGGAAAGAGTTCTACATCTACTTGATAAGCATTTGTTGTATATTCGCGAGTAATCCGATATACCTTGACTGTGCCATCACTGCTATTGACTACCGGAGTGATAAACTGGTTATTACTATATTCTTGTTGGCCGAAATTGCTGGCTTTACCAATAAACTGGCTAAGTTCTTCATCACTTAAATTGTAATAACGTTTAAGGTATTCCGGCATAGCCAATGAGGCCGGTTCGATATTACCAAAATTTTTCTTATAAAGTTCCTCAGCATTACCTTCGGTAATCTCCTCCGTCAGAATATTAAACAACTCAGGTGAGATTGAAGCGTTAATACCCAATAAGGAAGCTTGATGCATCAGCCCGGCAATGGCTGGTGAAGCATTTAATTGCTCAAGCCCAGGATCTTGTAGCTGGATAACTTTACGTACATTTTCGTAAGCATCGTGATAAGGCGTTGCGCCGGAAGGACGGAAAGTGGAAAGCATTTCCATCACTTTAGCATAATTGTCCAGATTAGACTCAGTTTTAATACTTTCCAATAATAGCTCGTTGGACAAAGAAAGAGTGGAAAGTTCTATATCCATATTTTGTTGACTGAGCGCCATTGATTTGAGATCTGGACGGCGAGTATCCAGATGGTAAATAGAACCGTCTGCATGCAAATTGCGTGCTTCACGATAAAGCTCAGTCAAATAAGCGGCGGGAGAAAACATAGAGGATACGGTACCCGGTGCGACATATTGACTGGCTCTGCCGCTAAATTGGTTGTTATAGCCTATCAGTTCAGCAGTAGGCGCTATGATGGCAAGATGTACAGCATTTTGTAATTGAGGATTAGCGCGTTTGAGAATACGCGCTTCATACAGCCGGTTATCCTTTTGGGCCTGTTGTGCATCATGATATAAGTCGTGTGCTTCGGACCAGGAGAGGTGTTCGGATACTTGGTGGTGAAATTCGTTAAAAGAGCTGTGGCTAATATCTGTCAGACACTGAAAGCCACACTGGGTTTTTAATACATCAGGTATCTCTTTTACAGGCGAATTCATATTTATTCCTTTTAAAATCATAAAGTAAATGAAACATCCATATTGTCTTTACATCATGAATCAATCAGAGAATGATTCCGTTCCATCGGAATAAGAGATGATTAAATACAGGTTTTGAGAAATAGCTGAGACATGCATAGAAATAGTTTGCGCGTAAAGAACAGACATATCTCTCTCAGAGAATCACTATCTCACTGTTTTCTTTAAATAGCTGTTGCAAAAAAAGCAGATGCAAAATTTGCAACTAACTTTTTAATAAGGTTTGGCAGGAAATGGCACGGTGTTGTTCACATGATGTACTGTACGAAAAGAGCGGATTTCAGTGATAATG